>CAYZNA010000306.1:0-4914 GCA_964478665.1 uncultured Anaerolineales bacterium | reverse complement strand
CCCAATCGCGGGGATTTTTCTGGCAGCCTTTGCGCGCGCGCGGGCGTGGTAAGATAGCGGTGAACGACGGACGACCGAAGGTGATGAACGACCGAAGGTGATGGATGATGAGCGATTGGACTGTGCTTCTTTCGCTCGGAGTTACCCGCGGGAGGCGGTAAAGATGCGTGATCTTGAGGAAACTGCTGAATTGATCCCCGGCGATGGGGTCGAACGCCCCCGGGTGGAGGATGCCATCCGGGAGATACTGCTCAGCGTGGGCGAGGACCCCGCGCGGGAGGGGTTACTGGCTACCCCGCAGCGGGTGGGGCGCATGTACGATGAGTTGCTGGCCGGCTATCGCGTGGACCCGGTGGCGTTGATCAACGATGCGCTGTTTGACGAGTCCTATGACGACATGGTGATCGTGAGAGACATCGAGTTCTATTCCCTGTGTGAACATCACCTGCTTCCCTTCGTGGGGCGCGTGCACGTGGCTTATATTCCTGACGGCAGGATTCTCGGGTTGTCCAAAATCCCGCGCGTGGTGGAGATGTTCGCCCGGCGCCTGCAGGTACAGGAGAAAATGACCCGGCAGATCGCCAACTTTCTGGAGAACGCCTTACATCCCCAGGGCGTGGGAGTGGTGGTGGAGGCGGCGCACCTGTGCGCCATGATGCGCGGCGTAAACAAGGCCAACGCTCGCATGACCACCAGCACCATGTTGGGGCTTTTCCGCAAAGACCCGCGCACCCGGCAGGAGTTTATGGAGCACATCGCCCGCGGCGCCAGCGGAATTCACTTTTAGCCTGGCGGGACGGGGCCGCTGCGCGTGGCGCGAAGCGTGCGCCCCCACGGGTCGGGCGGTGAGCAATCCTGCCGTGAAACGCGCCAGCCGCTCGATCAAAGCTGATCGGGCGGCTGGTGGTCTGTGCCCCCACGGAGATTCGAACTCCGGTTTAGGCCTTGAAAGGGCCGTGTCCTGGTCCACTAGACGATGGGGGCAGCAGGAGGCCGGCAGAACGTGGCCCGTGGGCAGGACAGCCAGATTCTACCACGGAAACCCGCCAGTCTCCACCCTCCAAAATGGCTGTGTGCACGCACACCTGCCCTCCCGAAGGACACACCTGCACTCCCCGGCACCTGCGTCCGGGGCAGGTGTGCGTGCTGGTGCAAGTGTCGGGACGATGTGGCGGGCGGTGCCAGGGAAACATGTCAGCGATGTGTTCCGCGATTGGGGTGTGCCGGCGGGGTATCCCCGCCGGCACACCCCAATCGCGGGGAGTCTTCTGACAACCTTTGCGTTCACACCGCTGTGCCCCGGCGATTGCTCAGGCGCCGAACAGATGGGTGAGCACGGTGGAGGCGGCCCCACCCACGCTCTGCAGCATACCAACCTGCGGGTCGCGAATCTGATTCTTGCCAGCCCGGCCGGTCAATTGCAGCACGATCTCACAGGTCTGATACAGCGCGGTGGCGCCAATGGGATGGCCGCGCGCTTTCAGCCCGCCCATGGTAGCCACCGGAATCTTGCCGCGCAGCCCGATGGCGTTGTCGGCCGCCAGGCGCCAGCCCTGCCCCGGCGGAGCAAAGCCAACCGCCTCCAGCGACAGGCAGGCCATGATGCTGAAGGCATCGTGCAACTCGAAGAAGCTCACGTCGTCGCGGTTGACGTTGGCCAGCCGGAAGGCTTTCTGCGCCGAGAGATGCGCGGCCTCCAGCCAGAGCGGGTTGGCGCGGTCCTCCACCCGGAAGCGATCGGTGGCCACGCTGGAGGCCAGGATATGCACCGGGCAACTGGTGAAGGCGCGGGCCTCGTCGCGCGGAGCCAGCACCACTGCCGCCGCGCCGTCGCAGATTGGGGAACAATCCAGCAGTCGCAGCGGCGGCAGGATCATCCGCGCGCTGCGCACCTCGCGCGCGGTGACGCGCTTGTGGCGGAACAAGGCATAAGAGTTGTTGCGCGCGTTGCGATGGGCGTTGACCGGGAAGTTGACCAGCGCGTCTTCGGGCAACCGGTAGCGATCCAGATACAGGCGCAGCAACTCGGCGTTTTTGCTCAGCAGCGTGGCGCCAATCCGCACCTCCTTCAGCGCGTCCAGGGCTTTGGCAAGGGCGGGCGTGGCCGCTCCCTCGCTCATTTTTTCTACCCCCACTGCCACCGCCAGATCGGATTCCTCGCTGGCTACGGCCAGATAGGCCATGCGCAGCGCGGCGGCGCCGGTGGCGGTGGCTGCCCGCACCTCCAGCGCCTCGATGCCGGGCAGGCTGGCCTGATCGGCGATCAGCGCAGCAAGATGCTTCTGGCCTTGCAGTTCGTCGCTGAGCATGTTGCCGCAAAACAGCGCGTCCACCCGCTCCACCCCGGCGTCCTGCATGGCTGCCTGCACCACTACCGCGCCCAGTTCGCGCAGGCCACGGGCAGAGGCCTTTTCCACCGGAATCTGGCCGATGCCCACTATGCTCACGGGTCGCATGGCGTTTCTTCTCCGCTCAGGGCGTGGCCCCACCGAGCTGCTGCTGCACCCGGCTCAGGAATTGTTCAAGCAGCTCCGCCAGGCCGGCCAAGGGGGTATCGGACAGGGGGATATCCACAGGCACCTCCAGCTTGAGCGGGATGGTCTGGGAGATGGGCACGGTCAGGTGGATGGGGATCACGGCGCTGAAGGCCACCGGCAGCGTCTGGCTGATGGGGACCTGCAGCGGCGGGAAGACCCCCAGCGCCCCCGGCAGCGGCACGTTGACTACCGTCCGGATGGGGACCGTGGTGCTGATGGGCACCGTGAGCTGCTGGTCCACCGGCACATCGAAGCGGATGGGCACCTGCTGGTCCAGGCGGACGGTATAACTGATCGTGCCACTCTTGAGGCTATCCAGCGCGCCGCCAGCTTCGGCGAGGGCCAACGAGAGCTGGCCGGCGGCAGCGCCGAGCTGCGACTGGAAGTGGAGCAGGGAGCGCAACAGGTACAGATTGAGCGCCAGCGATGCGATGACGACCAGCCACAGTGTCCTGTAGCCGGGCGGGCGGGAAGGGGATGGTTCCATAAGGGAAAAGCTCCGTGGGAGGGATCGGCCAGTCCGACGCGCCGGACCCGGTCCGGGGGTGGGTGAAGGGTGCGGGGTCAGAGCAACGACATCTGCGCTTCGGTATCGTGTAACGGATCCAGCTTCAGGCGCTCGTCGAAGTTGTCGCGGCTGAGGGCGGTGTCGTCTGACAGACGCCGGACGAGGCGGTATTTGACGAAGCGCAGGCCACGCTCCACCGCCAGCCGCAGGCGCGGGTCGCGCTTGAGCTTGTGCCCGGCCAGCGCAGCCCGGCCACCGGGCAAGACCACCAGCGTGCGGGCCGGGTCTAGCGCCGGATCGAGGGCGTAGCGGCTGAAGGCGGCTGAGGTGATGATGCCCAGGGTGTAGGCCACTTCGTGCTGCAGGCGCCACTCCAGCGGCACGGCGCCGGTCACTGTGTACCCCAGGCGGGCGCCGAGCGCGATCAGTTGCCGGCGCAGTTGCTCCAGTTCGGCGGCGCGACGCCGGGGGTCGTCCTCCGGGCGCAAGCGCCACCCCGGCGCCACCCGGTACCCCCCGGCACCCCCCGGCGCCACCCGGTACCCCCCGGCACCCCCCGGCATCTGCGTCCGGGGCAGGTGTGCGCCGCTGCCGGGCGCGGTCTCACTGCCGTATGAGCGCAGGCAGGCGGCTACCAGCCGGGCGCCGGGGGTGAGCAGGCCCGGAAAGGCCGCGCACACCGCCTCGTCCAGCGCGGCCTCGGTCAGCTCGGCGCCGGCGCTGAGCAGGCGTTGCACTTCGGCTTCCACCCGGTCGGAGAGCGGCGGTTGGGCGCCGGTTTCCTCGCGCAGCCACCACAGCCCGCTCTCGCGGTCGGCTTCGCCCCCCCCGCCAGAGCGCAGGAAGCCGCGGCGATAGGAGACCCCGGCCTCCAGCGCCTCGTTGACGGTTTGCAGCGGCGGCTCCCCGGCGGTTCCGTCGCGGGCGAAGGGGCCGGCGAGTTGCCGCTCCCGGGCAAGCTGGCACCAGCCGGCGGCGTGGATCGTGGCCCAGCGGGCCGGTTCGCCGCGCCGCCGCAGCAGGGTCCCTGCGGCCCCGGCGCCGATCTCCTGTATGTGGGCGGCCAGATCAGGGGAAGCGATCGGTGCGGCGCCGGGCGCATCGGCACGCCGCCACAGGAACTGGGCAGCGTCGGGGTCGGACCGCAGCGCGCAGCCTTGCAGGGCGAAGCCGGCTGCGTCGAAGGCGGCCAGCGCGGCGGCGGTGAAGCCCGGTTCGGCTTCCGGGGCCAGCCCCACCACCGTAGCGCCCTCCGGCAGGCGGGCGGCCAGCGCCTCGCCGGCGGCGCGCAGGGCGGCGGTGTGCCAGTTCCAATCGTAACGGCGGCGGCGCAACACCGGCTTGAAGCTGGCCGCAGCTTCCCTGCCCCACAGCCAGCCCGCCCACAGCGCGCTCAGGGTCCAGAAGGCCGGGTTGGGGCGCGGCAACGCGGTCAGGGCCAGGGTAATGCCGGGGGTGGGGGGCAGCTCACGGATCGGGCCATCGAACAGACTGAGGCCGGAGACGGTCCCCGGTTCGGGCGGGTGGGGCTGGATGGGGGGCAACCCCTCCGGGCCGGGCCGGGTCCAGGCGTCCACTGCGCGCTCCAGCGCCAGCCAGACGTTGTGTTCGCGGTAGCGCGGGGGCAGGGTCAGGGCGCGCGGGCGGGGACGGGGTTCGGGGTGGCTCCACAGGGCGTTGGTGGCGTCCAGCACGCTGAGCAGCAGGGCCTCGGCCAGGCGGCGCTCGGACGGAGAGAGGGCCAGCCCTTCCAGTTTGAGCAGCACGGTGAACAGGGCGTAGATGGCGCGCGGCGGATAGGCGGCCAGGGCCTCCTCGGCGTGCTCGCGGTCGGCGTCGTCGGGCGGGGCGGCGGCCATTTCCAGCACA
>CAYZNA010000305.1:0-4923 GCA_964478665.1 uncultured Anaerolineales bacterium | reverse complement strand
TGGGGGTGATCGCGCGGGGCAGGAATCGAATCAGGGCGAGGGCAATCAGCACTACAATCAGCAGCAGCAACGGACGGTAGGCGCGGGGGAGCATGGCGGGGGATGATAGCGGCGGGCCGGGGGCCTGTCAATGATACAATGCTGGCGGCTGGTGACTGGTAACTGGTAATTGGCAAGTGGTAAGTGGATGAACGATGAGCTTCCGCGCTGGCTGGGCCGGCTGGCTGTGGCCGGGTTCTGGGGAGTGGTGTTGGGGATCGTCGGGCTGGCGCTGGCGGTGTGGGCCGGGGTAGCCGATCCGCGCCCGCTGGGGCCGCACCTGCGCGAGGACCATTTTGCTGACCTCGGCGCGTGGACCCTGCTGCCCGACCCCGGCGTGACGGTGGCGGCCGGCCCGGACGGGCTGCGGATGGCTTTTTCGGCCGGCGGGGGACTGGCGCTGGCGCTGACCGAGGCCCCGGCGCTCCCGTATACTCTGGAAGTGGCCGGGGCGCAGACGGCCGGCGAGCCGGGGCTGGAGTACGGGCTGGTCTTTGACTACCGCGGGGCGCAGGAAACCGCGCTGGTGTGGTTGAACAACAATGGCTACGCCCGGGCTGCCGGGCTGAGCAGCGGCGCACCGGCGGAGTGGTTTCCGTGGCAACAGTGGCCGCACATCCTGTCCGGCGCGGCCGCCAACCGGCTGCGGGTGGACAGGGCCGCCGGCGGCGCAGTAACGGCGCGCATCAACGACGAGCTGCTGGCGCGCTTCCGCACCAGACCTGACAGGTTTTCGGAAACCTGTCAGGTCTGCCAGCTCGGCGTGGCGGCGCGCAGCCAATCGCCGGGCGAGGTGGTATTCTATTGGGTCAAACTGTGGTCGGGAGACTGAACCGGGTATACAGCAGGGCTACTTCTTAAGGTAGTTGGCACCCAGCAAGTAATCCAGCCAGATGAAGGCAAGGCCCCCCATGGAGACAAACATGAGCAGCACGTTGCTGTAGGCGAACTTTTGCGCCGTGGTGCCGAAGCCGATGGTGAGCGGCCCGAGCGTGATGTGCGGGTAAATCACCAGCGCGGTGACGGCTGCGCCGAACAACGCGGCAAGCACCCACACGGCGGCACGTTTTGCGGTCATAATTGGAGGCCTCCAGAAAGTGACGGTTTGAAATCGGGCCGATTTTAACTCAGCCCTCCCGGAAATGCAACGGGCCGGAACCTCGGGCGCTGGCCCGGCGTCTACGATCTTGTTGGCACCCCTTCATTTGCACAGGAAGAATCGAGCATGAATCTATCGCGCACCACTCTGAGCGTACTGCTGGGCTTTGGCATTGGCCTGATCTGTCTGGGATTAACCGGCGCCGGATTGCTGCTGATGAGCGGCGCCCGCACGCTGGGCCTGCTCCCGACCCTGATCCCCGCCCCGGCATTTTCCTCCCCGGGAGACACCCCGCCCCCATCCACCACCCCCGTGGGGGAGGTCTCCCCCGGCCCGACCGCGACCCCGCTGGCGGCGGCCGCTTCCTGCGGCGGGGAGGAACGCCTGAACGTGCTGCTGCTGGGGGTAGACAGCCGCGATAATCGCTACGATGAGGCGGTGCGCACTGACACCATGATGGTGGTGAGCGTGGACTTCGCCGCGCAGTCGGCCTCCATGCTCTCCATCCCGCGCGACCTGTGGGTGGCCCTGCCGGAACTGGAGGGCTACAACATCTACGAGGGTCGGATCAACACCGCCTACGTGTACGGCGAAGCCTACAAGTACCCTGGCGGCGGGCCGGCGCTGGCCGAGCGCACCGTCAGCCTGAACTTTGGCGTGCGCCTCAACCGCTACGCCGTGGTGGATTTTGAGGCCTTTGTGAAGGCGGTGGACGCGCTGGGCGGGATTGACGTGGACGTGCCGCAGGCCATTTACGACGCGACTTTTCCCGCTGACGAGGGCTTCGGCGTCATCCTGTTTCAGTTGCCGGCCGGGCGGCAGCACATGGACGGGGCCACCGCGCTGCGCTACGCCCGCACCCGCCATCAGGACGACGACTTCCACCGCAACCAGCGCCAGCAACTGGTGATGCTGGCCATCCGCGACAGGGCACTCAGCCCGGAGGTGCTGCCCCGGCTGCCGGCACTGGCCGAGGCGCTGTACGGCGCGGTGCGCACCGACCTGCGCCTGAGCGACGTGGCCTCGCTGCTGTGCATCGCCCCAAAGATTGACCGGGGCGCCATTCAGCGGTATGCTATAGACGGCAACTACGTGCAGGCGTGGGTCACTGGCGACGGCGCGCACGTGATGATTCCCAACCGGGAGGCGCTCGGGCCGCTGATTGCCACGTTCAATGGCGAGCACTGACCGATGAGGTCCCCGGCAGCTTCCGGGAATGCTCGGTATCTCTTACCCCGAAGGTGGCTGCAGCGACACAGTGGATAACGTCAGATCCGTACTCAGAGAAGCCAGGAATGCTTGCGTCATTGTGCTGCTGGCCTTCGTCGCAGCGCTGGCTATTGTTGCTGTTGGCGCGCTGCTCATCGAACTGTTCCGCTGGTTAACCGGCTGACCTGCCTGGCCGCCGGACCGCTTCGGCTGTGAGCAACGAGGCCGAGAGCAATCAGGAGCTCTCGGTCTCCACCAGTTCGTCGAAAATCTCGGCCTCCTCTTTCTCCTTCTCTTTCCTTTCCCGCCGGCTGGCAACCAGCATCAACCCCACCGGAACCGCCACCGCCCACAGCAGAAACGCGCCGGGGTCAAAGGGCGGCGCCGCGGCCGCCCGGTCCAGGTTGAACAGCAGCAGTCCCACTGCCGCCCACACCGTGGCGAAATTGGGCAGCGCGTCGCCGGAGTGCAGCAGTTTCAGCCCGGCGCTGCGGCGCTCGGTGAGCGGCCACCACAGGTTGGAGCCGAGGTGCCCGAGCTGGTCCTCCAGCACGTGGGTGAAGTAGCCGGCTGCCAGCGCCAGCCCGGCCAGCGCCCCCTCCCCGGTGCGAGCAAACGCCAGCCACGCCGCCGCCCCGAATAGCGCCCCCAGCAGCAGCGAATGGGTCCAGCGCCGGTGCCACGGCAGGAACGAGACCTCCACCCGGTTGCCCTCCCCGGCCTCCGCCGCCACGCGCCGAAACTCGAACGACGGCCCCTCCATGCTTTCCACCCGCAGCTCGCCGTCGTAAGCGTAGTGCATCCTGGCCCGCAACGGCACCCAGGCCACAGACCTGACAGGTTTCCAAAAACCTGTCAGGTCTTCCTCCGCGACCGCGCGCCCGGCGCCGTTAATCACCGGCCCGGCGCGCACCTCCACCCGGTTGTGGTCCGAGTCGAAGCGCACGTTGTAGCTGCGCCAGCGGTCGGGGCCGAGCGGCAGGTTGTGCAGTTGCACCGTGAGCGGGTCGTCTTCGTCGTGGGCGCGCTCGATGGCGTCGGCAATCGCCTCGGCCAGCGCCTGCGGATCGAAGGTGGCCGGATCGGGGCGCAGATCCAGCTCGGCCGGCTCGAAGTAGCGGGCGTACTTGAAATCCAGCCAGTCCGGCAACAGCCCGCCCACGCCCGCCAGCAGCAGCCACAACCCGCCCTGCGCGGCGTTTTCCACTATCCCGGGGATGAAGGAAGCAGCGGCGAGGGCGGAGGTGAAGTGGGAGATGCCCTTCATAGCAGCCCCAGCCAGCCGGCCACGGTTCCCCCCAGCCCGGCCATGTTGAGAAACAGCGGCAGCAGAATCACCCCCAGGCAATTCATGCGGCGCGAGCCGAGCAGGGGCGGCAGCAGGCCAATGGCAGCGGCCGCGCCGGCCACCGCCAGCCCGCGCGCGCCGGTCAGGGCCAGCACGATGCCCAGCAGCACGGCCAGCGTCGCGGCGGCAACCCGTCGCTGGCTGACCTGCGCCAGCCGCAGCGCCACGAAGCGGCTGTAGGCCAGCAGCAGCCCGAAGGCCAGCGCCCCGGAAAGCGCGATCCCGGCTATCGCCGCGGTGCACTCGGCCGGGGCGAGGGGGGTGTACTGCGTGCTGACCATCCCGGCCAGCCCGCCCCGGGTGAGGTGCAGCCGGGGCACGAAAAACAACAGATAGGCGCCCACGTAATAGGTCACTTTGGAGGCGCCCTGCGAGACGATGAAAACCCGCTCGTCGCGCTGGGCGGTGGCGTGGCCGGCCAGCAGCCCGCCCACCCCACCGGTCACGGCCGGGAAGAAGGCCGCGAACAGCCCGCCCAGCCCGCCGGCGGCAACCCCCTGCAGCAGCAGCCCCGGGGTCACGTCCAGCGCGCGGGGGATGCTCTGCCGGGGGACCCGCGCGCGCACGAACAGCCCGGTCAGCGCCGCCGGGATCGAGAACAGCCCCACAAAGGCCGGCAGCAAATTCTGAAAGGCGGTCTCCACCGGGACGAGGGTGCGATACATCAGCGCCATGCCCAACAGCCCGGAGAGCAGAAAAGTGAGCAGCCCGGCGCCCAGCCCCTTCCACGCCGCCAGAAAGCGGCGCAACGGCGGCCCGTCCGCGCCCCCGCGCGGCCACTCGCTCATCAGCATGAAGACGATAATCACGCCCACAATCCAGTGCAGATGCGGCTGGACGAGCGCGCGCAGAGGTGGAAAGATGGCCGGGGCAAACGGCGCGAGTAGCATGAGAACGGCCACCGCGCCCAGCCCGCCCGCGCCCGTGAGAGCCGCCACTTCGAAGCCGCGCCCTTCCATTAAGTAACGCTGGCCGGGCAGGGAGATGAAGATGGCAGACTCATCCGGCGCGGAGAAGAACACCGCCGGGACGGTGTTGACGATGGCGTACCCCACCACCGCGCCGAGCAGAAACATGGCGAGGGCTTCGGGCGGGACGGCGTCCGGGTGCGCGAGGGTGTACAGCAGAGTCAGCCCGGCGAGATTGTAGACGTGCAGAGCCGGGATGAGGGCGAGGGTGGAGCCGAGGAACGCGCCGAGGAGGGAGGCGAAGAGAAGCAGGGGGGCGG
>CAYZNA010000304.1:2435-4951 GCA_964478665.1 uncultured Anaerolineales bacterium | reverse complement strand
GGCCCGCACCCGCTCGACCGCCTCCCGGCCTGCTGTCCTTCCCCATCCCGACCCTGCCCCCGGCCCCGCCTCCGGACAGCGCCGCCCCGGTGCTCGGTCCGGAGGCCGACTACCGGCGTCTGCTCTCCGATCTTACTGTGGCCGACATGCGGGCCATCGCCGCCCGGCGCGGCGTTAGACTGTCCGGCACCCGCCGCGACACCATTCTCAACGCGCTGGCCGCCGGCCTGCGCGCGCCGGAGAACATCCAGGCAGCGGTGCAGGCACTCAGCCCGGAGGCGCGGCTGGCGCTGCAACTGGCCGTGCTGGCCGGCCAGGCCCGGGTCGGGCTATCCAACCCCGCCGATGTGCACAGCAGGCTGCTGAAGGAGGCCCTCTCCGCGCGCAAGCTGCGGCGCACCGGGGAAGAATGTTTGAGCGAGTTGCACAGCGCCGGGCTACTGTTTCGCAGCCAGATTCAACTCAAACTTCCGGTAGCGGTGGCAGCCAACCTGCCGCCAGTGGCCGGCGTGCTGGCCGAGTATGCCGGTGCCCCGGGGCGGGTGGAACTTGCTTCGCCCATGGCCTACACGCGCCTTGCAGTGCGTTTACTGCTGCTGGCCCAGGCCGGCGGGCTGGAGTACCTGCCGGTGCGGATCGGGCCTGACGGTTGGCCCGCGCAGCCCGGAGCGACCGCCAGCCCAGGCCCAGTGTTCAGCACCGTGCCGGCCGCACCCGCGCTGCTCAGCCGCGGGACGCTGGACAAGCTCACCGCCGCCACCGAGCAGCCGGGGGACCGGGTGGATTACCTGGCCCGCGTGCTGGCAAGCGGCAAACTCTGGGGTCCCGCGGAGCGGGACACGGCTCTGGCGGTCTCGACGCCGGCCCTCACGGCCTATCTGCAGCTCGACCCGCCCACGCAGAGCCGCCATTTGTTCCAGCTCGCGCTGGCCCTGCCGGATCAGGCCGAACTGGATATGGCCCGCAGCCACGACGAATTCACCGTCCGGCGCAGCCTGTACTACGGCGCGACGGCCCATCACGCCTATTTGCGCGCCCTGGTAGATGCGCGCGCAACCTGCTTCAAAGTGCTCGCTCTGGCCCCGGCCGGCATCTGGCTGGAGGTGGACAGCCTGTTGCGCACAGTGCACCCGCTGGTTGGCGCGCTTTTCTCGGCCGGTTATGGGTCCGAAGCCGTGTCGCTGATCCGCGGGAACAAAGCGAGTCGGGCCGCAGACTTCAGCGAATGGCGCCAGACCTACGGCCTGATCTTTCAGGCCATGCTTGCCGGCCCGGCCCACTGGCTGGGGATGTGCGACCTGGGCTGGCAGCGCGACCGGCCGGAAGCGTTCCGGCTGACCGAGTTTGGGGCGTACGTGCTGGGCCAACGCACCGACCCGCCCGCGCCGGCCCGCGCCAGGGGCGCCGCCCCGGCAGTCAGCTTCGACCTGAATATGATCGTCCGCCTGGACCCGGGTGCGGCCGCGCCGCAGGTGCTCAGCCTGGTGCCGCTGCTGGGGGAACTTCAGACCGGCGCGCCGCCCGCCTCAGGAAAACGCCGCCGGAAGCAGGCGCGCCATGTAGATCACCGGCTGGCCTACCGGCTGACCCCGGCCGGCGCATTGCGGGCATTTGAGGCCGGCTGGACCGCCCGGGGCATCATCGCCGCGCTGACCGAAGCCGCTCACATCGAACCGACCGTAGAACTGGCGAAGCATCTGGAGAGATGGTGGGAAAACTTTGGCCGGCTCCACCTGTATCACGACCTGGCCCTGATCGAATTCAGCGATGATTTTGCCCTGCCCGAGCTGCTGGCCGGCACCGCTCTCAGCCGGCATCTGCTGTACCGCTTCAGCCCGCGCCTGATCGCCGTGCGTCCGGATTCAATCGAAGAGTTGTTTGCCGATCTGGAGGCCAGGGGGCACACCCCGCGTCGCGCCCATGAGTGACGAACTGCACGAGCTGCTGCAGAACTACAACGCCAACACCCTGACGCAGATGGCCAGCCATCAGGGAGTTCTGCCGGCCGGGTCCCGGACCAAAGCTGTTCTAATTAGCCGGCTCAGCCAGCGCTTCAGCGATGCCAATCTCGTCCGGAGAGCGTACCAGGCCCTCTCACCGCCCGCGCGGGAGGTAGTGGACACCCTGCTCAGGGCCGACGGCCGCACGACCAGCCATGCGCTCCAGCGGGCGTTGGGGTTGCGCAGCCTGCTCGATCCATCGCCGGCGCCCGGCCCGTCTTTCATTTATCAACCGCCGCGCGAGCCGGCGCACAACAAGCCCGATTCCCGCCGCCTCGACGAGATCATGGCTCACCTGGCAGCCGCCGGACTGGCCTTTGGCGTGCCCCAACCGGACACCTTCTCGCCGGGCAAACTGCTGGATTTTGGACTGGCCCCCGAGTACGTCATCCCGCGGCCTATCCGGCAACTCCTGCCCGCCCCGCCGCCCCCGCCGCCCCCGCCGTCCATGGACGCCCCGCCGGTCAGCCGGGTGGAGGAAAGCTCGGCGCGCGCCTTCCAGCGCGACCTGTTCCT
>CAYZNA010000304.1:0-2425 GCA_964478665.1 uncultured Anaerolineales bacterium | reverse complement strand
TGCTAGTAGCTATGGGCCGGCCTTGCCGGCCCGGCAGCGCTCCATCGCGGCCTGGGCCGAAGCCCTCCGGGGCCAGGCGCGGGGAGCCTTCTTGAGCGCCTCCGCGTAGGCTTGGCGGGCCTCGCCGGAGCGGCCCAGGCCCTCCAGGGCGGCGGCCCGGGCGCTCATGGCGTCGGCCCAGAGCGTCCGTCTCCTGTCCTCATCCACGCCCCCGCCGCCCCCGCCTTCCCTTGACGCCCCGCCGCTCAGCCGGGTGGAGGAAAGCTCGGCGCGCGCCTTCCAGCGCGACCTGTTCCTGTATTGGAGCTACGTGCGGGCCAACCAGCCGCTCAACCTGACCATGAAGGGGGAACTCTACAAGCGCGATCTGGTGGGAATCAACGACAGCCTGTTGGTCCGGGAGACGATTGGCGCCGGCGTGACCGAGTCGTCCTTCCCCCGGCTGGTCTTTCTGCGCGATATGCTGGGGGCGCTGGGCCTGCTGCAGCGCGGGGAAACCTCCGGCGAAGTGACCGCTGCCGCTGACGCGGCCTTCTTCCAGCTCGAGCCGGCAGAGCGCCTCAAACGTTGTTTTGAGGTCTACGCTACCGGCGCCTGGATCAACGAACTGGCGTGGTATCCGAGTGTGTACCGCGATGCGCAGAGCGCCGCGCCCCTGCCAGCGCCCGCGCTTGTGGGCGACGCCCGCCGGGCGGTGTTCCTGCACCTCAAGGCTGTCGCCGATTGGGCCGGCATTGCGGCGCTCCTCAAGCGCATCCAGCACCTGGACTACGAGTTTCTCTTCAAGCGCCAGGCGCAGCAACGCGCCTCTCCGTACTACTATGGCCCGCCGCCGCACCCCTATACTGCGAATGGCAACCCGCTGCGGTGGCAGTTTAACGGCGTGGCCAACGAGTCCGATGGCTGGGAGAGAGTAGAGGGGGGTTTCATCCGGAACATCGTCACCTGGCCGCTGTTCTGGATGGGGTTGACCGATCTGGCCTACGCCGAGTCGGGAGGCAAAGCGGCCGGTGCGGGCGGGTCTCAACCCCGCCCCGACGCCACTGCCGCGCCGGTCGCCTGCCGGCTGACGCCGGTGGGTGCGTGGCTGCTGGGCGCCGGCCCCGCCCCGGACATCCCGGTGGAAGGTGGGCAGGTCATCCTGCAGCCCAACTTCCAGATCACCGCCTTTGACCCGATCAGCGACGCCGTGCTGATGACCCTGGGGCTGTTTGCCGAACGCCTGTCGGTGGACCGCACGGCCGAGTTCCGCCTCACCCGCGCCTCGGTCTACGCCGGGCAGAAGCAGAACTGGCACGTCGCGCGGGTCAAGGCTTACCTGCAAGAGCAGACCGGCGCCCCGGTGCCGGCCAACGTGGACCGCACCCTCGATGAGTGGCAGGCCCAACACGAACGGATCACCATCCACCCGCACATCAGCCTGATCCACGCTGCCGCTCCTGCCGACCTGGACACCGTGATGGGCGATCCGCAGCTTGCCCGGCGGATTGCCGCCCGTCCCGGCCCGACCGTGGCCTGGCTGGTGGATCAGGGAAGCATGGACGGCATGGTGGAAACGTTGCTGGCGCGCGAGCGATTGCCGCTGGTCACGCGCCGCTCTCCCGGTCAGGCCGGCGAGGGCGACCGCCTGCCGCCCGGCTCAGTGGTGGCCGGCGAGGACGGCCGGCTGCGCTTCACCGTGCCGGCAGCCGACCTGTATTTGCACGGGCACCTGGCCCGCTTTGCCGACCCGGACGGCGAGGGGTACCGCCTCACGCCCGCTTCGGTGGGGCGCGCCGCCCGCAGCGGACTGGGCGCGCCGGAGGTGCTGGCGGCCCTGCAGCAGGTACTGCGCGACCCACTGCCGCAGGCCCTCGACCTGCGCATCCGCGCCTGGTCCGGCCACTACGGCGAGGCCGCCCTGCAGCAGGTGACGCTGCTCCAGGTTCAGGATGCCGCCACCCTCAAGGAATTGCTGGCCGACCCGGACCTCGGTCCGCTACTCAAGCCGTTCAAGCCCACGGCTTCCCACCCGCTGGCGCTGGTTACGGCCGAGGACCTGCAGCGCGTGCGCGGGCTGTTGACCGAGCGCGGCGTGGACCTCAACGGCCGCCTGCGCTAAGCAATCGTAAAAGAATAAGTTCCGTCGAGACCCTCAGGGTCTGAATGCCGAGCGGCGGGCATGCCGAGCGGCGGGCATGGGGCCGGCGGGCGTGGGGAAAGGCGGGCATGGGGATGCCCGCCCTACAGCAGTTCCAGCAGCCGCGGATGCCCGGCGTACACTCCGCGATATTCCTCCGGCAACAGCGCCGCAATCTGGCACATAATCTCGTCGGTGACCGCTTGCACCTGCGGCCGGCGGCCCTCGCGCCGATATCCCCCCCGGGCGGCGAGCGGCAACCGCGTGGCGAGGCAAGCGCGCCCCGGCGCGCGCCGCAACCCGCGC
>CAYZNA010000303.1:0-4952 GCA_964478665.1 uncultured Anaerolineales bacterium | reverse complement strand
GCACCGGGTGCGGATCCGGGTGCTCGGGGCGCACGATCCCCGCTCGCGCGGGAACAACGTGGTCTTCGACGGGTTCAGCGTGCCGTAGGGCAGCAGCGGGGTAGGCGAGGGGTGGGCGAGGGGCGAGGGCATTGCCCTCGCCTACCGCCCGGACCCTCACCAGACGGACGCGGGCAGATGCTGCCTCCGCGTCCGTTTGCGTTATTCCCGCGCCGGCCAGTGCAGCCGCATCCCCCTCGCAAGACTCGCCCGAGCAAGAAATGGTAAAATGCGGGTATGCCGGCCACGACCTCCCCCATAGACCATCGGGCCGAACGCCAGCAACGTGCAGCCGCGATTCGCGAGAAGCTGCAGGCGCAGGCGGGCGCGGTCCTGTCTGCGCTTCCCGTAGAGCTTGCCTACTTGCACGGCTCAGTTGCCCGCGGCTCGCCCCTGTCTACCAGTGATATTGACCTGGCGGTGGTACTGAGTGAACCCCTGCCACCACCGCTTGAACTGTTGAAACTGGAGCTCAGAATTCAGGCGGCGATTGAAGACACCTGCGGGCTGAGAGAGGTAGACGTGCGAGTGATCAACACCGCGCCGATTACCGTGCAGGGCGAAATCGTGCAGCACGGAATCTGCCTGTTTGCCCGCGACCGGGCCATGCGGGTGGAATTTGAGTCCCTGACCCGCCGCAAATACCTCGACTATCTGCCCACGTTCGATCGAATGCAGGCGGCTTTTCTAGAACGAGTGCGAGTAAAAGGATTGCAGCGTGGTTAAACCCCGGAAAGTCAATTCCATCCTGAGCAACCTCGCCAACTATCGGGCCAAACTGGCGCTGTTGGCCGCCATTCCGGAAAACGCGTTTCTCAAAGACTTCACCAAGGTCGCCAGCGCCAAATACCTCCTGCAAATCTCCATCGAAACGTGTCTGGACATCGCCCATCACATCGTCGCCGATGACGGCTTGCGCCACCCACGGGACAGCTATGATGCGTTTGTGGTCCTCAACGAGGAGGGCATCATCCCCGACGATTTTCTGCCGGCCCTGCGGCAGATGGTCAGCTTCCGCAACCGCGTCGTGCATCTCTATTGGGAAATAGACGACCAGATCGTTTTTCAGATCGTGCAGGATAACCTCGGCGACCTCGATCGGTTTGCCAGCCTGATAGCGGTCTACCTTGCTGACGCGGTCGATGAGCGAGATCAGTAAGCACACCCTGCGCACCCGGAGCAGGTTGGCTACCATCCGATGATGGGCTACGCCAGAGGCCTCAACGTGGCCGGCGGACCGGCCTACGTGGCTGCACAGGGGGGCGGGTTGCTCATCCTGCGCTACAATGAACTGCCTCCTGTGGCAGGCCGGCCCCCGGCAGTAACAGGCGTAAAATGACCGGCTGACCGAATTCCCTTTTGTTACGGAGCACATCCCATGACTTCCCCCACCCTCACCCAACTTCTCACCTCCCTTGACGGCGCGCTGGCCGTCTCCGCCGGGGCCGTGACGGTCGCCGACCCGGCGAAGCTGCGCGCCCACGCGCGTACGCTGGCCGCAGCCTCTGCCCTGGGGGGCGCCGCCCGGCGCGGCTACGCCCGCTGGCTGATCTGGGAGGCCGCTCTGGCGGGCGGCATCACCCCGGCCTCCATCCATGAGCTGTACATGGCCCGCGGGCGGGGCGAAACCGCCACCGACTTCACCGTGCCGGCCATCAACCTGCGCGCGCTGTCCTTCGACGCCGCCCGCGCCGTGTTCCGCGCCGCCCGCAGCGCGGACGCCGGCGCCATCCTGTTTGAAATCGCCCGCTCGGAGATGACCTACACCGACCAGCGCCCGGCAGAATACGCCGCATCGGTGCTGGCGGCGGCTATCGCCGAGGGCCACACCGGGCCGGTGTACATCCAGGGCGATCACTTTCAGGTCAGCGGCAAGAAGTACGCCGCCGACCCGGGGGCCGAGGTGCAGGGCGTGATAGACTTGATCGCCGAGGCCATCGCCGCCGGCTTCTACAACATTGACATTGACACCTCCACCCTGGTGGACCTCGCGCAGCCGACCGTGCCCACTCAGCAGGCCGTCAACGCCAGCCGCTGCGCCGAACTGACGGCTGTCATCCGCGCGCTCGAACCGGCCGGCATCACCATCTCAACCGGCGGCGAAATCGGCGAGGTGGGCGGCAAGAACTCCACCGAGGAGGAGCTGCGCGCCTTCATGGACGGCTTCAACGCCGCCCTGCGCTCCACAGCCGCCGCCGCCCCCGTAGCCGGGGCATCCCATGCCCCGGCGGCATCGCCCGCCCCGGCGGCATCGCCCGCCCCGGCGGCATCGCCCGCCCCGGCATCGTCCGCCCCGGCGGGTTCCGCCGCCCCGGCCGGCATCAGCAAGATCAGCATCCAGACCGGCACCTCCCACGGCGGGGTGGTGCTGCCCGACGGGACCATTGCCCGGGTGGCGGTGGACTTCGACACCCTGGGACGCCTGTCGCTGGTGGCGCGCGAGGAGTACGGGCTGGCCGGCGCGGTGCAACACGGCGCCTCCACCCTGCCGGAGAGCATGTTCCGCAAGTTCTCCGAGGCCGGCGCCTGCGAAGTGCACCTGGCTACCAACTTCCAGAACATGCTCTACGACCGCCTGCCGCAGGCCCTGCGCGAGGAAATCTACGCCTGGCTGCGGGTCAACGCCGCCGGCGAGCGCAAGGCAAAAGACACCGAGGAGCAGTTCCTGTACAAGACCCGCAAGAAAGCCATCGGCCCGTTCAAGGCCCAACTGTGGGACCTGCCGGCGGCGGTGCGTGGGGAAATCGAAGCCGCGTGGGAGGCCCAGTTCAGCTTCCTGTTCGAGCAGCTCAACATCGGCGGCACGCGCGCGCTGGCGGAGAAGTTCACCACGCCGGTCGCCGTGCACAAGCGCGCTGCGGATTTCCTCGGCGCGGACGCCGGCCCTGAGGATGTGAAGGACCTTTCGGACTGAGACTCGCAGCTCAATTCCGGCAGCCGCCCTCGCTGGATCGACATCCCGCCGCGAGTCACGCCCCCCGCCCAGGCAAGGAAGTCAAATGCCCGTAGTCTTGCGTCAAAAGCGTGCTAACAGCTAAGGCGAAAATCCCCGAGCATACTGACTACTCCCCCGTTCTGCCAGTAGTGATTCCTGACCTGAGCGAGGTGAGGACTTTCGCCCGCCATCTTCACTCGGCCGGGAAGTACTGGAAGGGTGAGATGTTTGGCTGGCAAGTAGAATACACGCCTCAGAGCCGCAGGAAACCCGCTGGGTCGAAGATGGAGTTTACACCAGCAGACTTCTGGATCGGCGAAAGCGGCATCTGGTTCTATTCGCTGATGTGGGAAAACGGAAGGGGACAGGAACCTGTAGAGTTCCTGGACGATCGCGGCATTGTCAGGTGATGGCCGGCAGGCCGCTACACATCCGACGCCAGGAAGCTGTTCTGCGGATTCCCGGCACGCACTGGATGCATCGCCAATTCGGAGGACCGCTGGAGACTGGAGCACAAGAAACATGGGCCCGGCAGACCAGGGCGTGAACGGAGGGGGCGACCGCTACCAACTTATCCCGCGCACGCTGTCTTTCGTCACCTATCGCGGCGAGGTGCTGCTGCTGAAAGGGGCGTCGGACAAGCGGCTGTGGGCCGGCAAGTACAACGGCGTGGGCGGCCACGTGGAGCGCGACGAGGACATCCGGGCGGCCGCCCGCCGCGAGATCCGCGAGGAAACCGGGCTGGAGGTGGATGGCCTGCGCCTGTGCGGCATCCTGAACATTGACGCCGGCGAGGAGGTGGGGGTGGGCGTGTTCGTCTTCCGGGCGGAGGCCCGCTCCCAACAGGTCCGCCCCTCTGGCGAGGGGGAACTGGGCTGGTTCCCGGCCGGCCACGTCCTCGCGCTCGACCTCGTCCCGGACCTGCCGCTGCTGCTGCCGCGCGCGCTGGAACACGCCCCCGGCGCCGAGCCGTTCTTCGCCCGGTACCGCTACGACCGGCAGGATCGGCTGGTCATTACCTTCGGGTTATAGTGTGGACCAGTACCGTGGAGGCATGACAGCCGTGGACACCGTTGCCCTGGATGTTTTTGCGGTCTGATGCGTAGACATGGCTGGATTGGCATCGCGATCCTGCTGGGCGGCGAGGCCCTGCTGCTGGCCGGATCGCCAGTGGTGGCAACATGGTTCACCCCGATCATGTGGACCGGCTACATCGTCGCCGCCGACGCGGTGATCGCCCGCCGCAGCGGGTCCTCCTATCTCACCGCCCGCCGCCGCGAGTTCGCCCTGATGGCCGTGCTCTCGGTGCTGAGCTGGCTGATCTTTGAGGTCTACAACTTCCGGCTGCAAAACTGGATTTACGCCGGCGTGCCGGCCAATCCCGTCCTGCGCGACACCGGCTACTTCTGGTCGTTTGCCACCATCACCCCGGCCCTGCTCACGACCGGGGACCTGCTGGGGGCCTTTGCCCTGCCCCCGGGCCGCCCGCCGAAGGTCCCCGACAGGGGGCGCCCCACCCTTTCCCCCCACCCGACCGCCCTCGCCCTCTCGATCGTGGTTGGGCTGGCCTTTCTGGGCATCCCCCCGCTGCTCCCGCCCCCGGTGGCCCGTTACACCTTTGCCTTCGTATGGATTGGCTTCATCCTGCTGCTGGAGCCGCTCAATCTGCGGGGTGGCGCCCCCTCCCTGTACCGGGCGTGGCTGGGCGGCCGGCGCGAGCGCGTCTGGCGCACGCTGCTGGCCGGGCTGATCTGCGGGCTGCTGTGGGAGGCGTGGAACTATCAGGCGCTGCTGCACGATGGGGGAATCTGGATTTACACCGTGCCGCAGGCGCTGCGGGTCTTTGGCTGGCGCTACGGGCAGATGCCGGTGCTGGGGCTGCTGGGCTTCCCCCCGTTTGCAATGGAGTCGTTTGCGATCTACTACTTCCTGCGGCACGCCCTGTTCCCGGAGCGGGACAGCACGACCGCCCCGTAGC
>CAYZNA010000302.1:4005-4956 GCA_964478665.1 uncultured Anaerolineales bacterium | reverse complement strand
ACCTCGAGCGCGTGGTGGCCTCGCTGCAATGGGTGGCGCGCGAGATGGACGAGCGCTATCGCAAGTTCGCCCGCGCCGGGGCGCGCAACATTGCCGATCACAACGCGCGCATGCTGGCTTCCGGCGAGAAGAGGCTGCCCTATCTTGTGGTGGTGATTGACGAGCTGGCCGATCTGATGATGCTGGCGCCGGACGAGACCGAGCGCATCATCGCCCGCCTGGCGCAACTGGCACGCGCCACCGGCATCCACCTGATCATCTCCACCCAGCGCCCCTCGGTGGACGTGATCACCGGGCTGATCAAGGCCAACTTCCCGGCGCGCATCTCGTTTGCGGTGGCCTCCTCGGTGGATAGCCGCGTGGTGCTGGACCAGCCCGGCGCGGAACGGCTGCTGGGGCGCGGCGATATGCTCTTTCAATCGCCGGACGCCCCGGCCCCGCAGCGCATGCAGGGGGTGTACGTCTCGGACGCCGAGCTGCTGCGGATTGTGCGCTATTGGAAGGGTGCGCGCGGCCTTGAGGAGGGGCTGGCCCCGCCCCCGGCTGCCGTCGCTCCCGCTCCTCCTCCGGCGGATCTCAAACAGGCGCCGCTGTGGGAAGAGTTGAGCCGGCCCGACCCCGGATCATCAGGCGGCGACGGCCAGGACGAGTTGTTGGGCGAGGCCATCAAAGCGGTGCGTGAGCTGAAAAAGGCCTCCATATCGCTCTTGCAGCGCCGGCTGCGCATTGGCTACACCCGCGCCGCCCGGCTGATTGACTTGATGGAAGAGATGGGCGTGGTCGGCCCGGCGCAAAGCGGCGCCCAGCCGCGCGAGGTGCTGGATTACGTAGTCGAGTAGTCGAGTAGTCGAGTGGTCGAGTAGTCGAGTAGTCGAGTGGTCGAGTGGTCGCCGAAGGGTCGAGTGGTCGCCGAAGGGTCGAGTGGTCGCCGAAGGGTCGAGTGGTCGCCGA
>CAYZNA010000302.1:0-3905 GCA_964478665.1 uncultured Anaerolineales bacterium | reverse complement strand
AGGGTCGAGTGGTCGAGTGGTCGAATAGTCGAGTAGTCGAGTGGTCGAATAGTCGAGTAGTCAATTTCCGATGCACCGACGCTTTGCCAACCTCGCGCTGCTGGCGCTGTTGCTGACCGCCTGCGTCGTCATCCCCACCGATACCGCCATCCCGACCCCCACCGGCACCGCCACCCTCACCCTGACTAATACTGCCACCCCCACTCCAACTCTAACTCCAACTCTAACTCTAACTCTAACTCCAACTCTAACTCTCACCGCCACCCCGCCGCCGCGCAAGGTGGGGCTGGTGGCCCCCGGCGCCGGGGCCGGCGACGGCTCGCCGGCGGCGCTGGTGCTGGCCGCGTTGCACACTTTTACCGCGCAGTACGGCTGGACGGTGGAGCAGGGCGACCGCCCGGACGCGCCGGCGCTGATCGCTGCCGGCGCGCAAATCGTGATCACGGTGCACACCGAGCTGCCGCTGGGGCTGCTGGCCGCGCAGAATCCGGGCGTGCAATTTGTGGCAGTGGACGAGCCGTCCGCCCCCGCGCGGGCCAACATTCTGGCGGTGGGCGGCCAGGCCTCGCGCGAGGATCAGGCCGCCTTCATGGCCGGCGTGCTGGCCGGGCTGACCACGCGCCAGTTCAGCGTGGGCGTGCTGGCCGACCCGGAGGGCGCGCTCGGGCGCGAGTACCGCAACGGGTTCACCCACGGCGTGCGCTACGCCTGCCCGGAGTGCGAGATCACCGCCTGGCCGCTGCCGCCTGGGCTGCCGGCGGCCGAAGCCGAGACTGCGGCGCAGCGGTTGTTCAACCGTATGGTGCTGGACGTGGCCTTTGCGCAGCCCGGCCCGGCCGGCGAGGCCGCGCTGCACTGGCTGGCGCAACGCCAGGTGTGGGTGATCGGCGCCGGGGAAACGTTGAACGTTGAAACGTTGAAACGTTGGAACGTTGGGGGGGGCGCCGGGCGCGTGCTGGGCAGCGTGTCCCTGCGCCCGGACCTGATTCTGCGCGACGCGCTGGGCGCGGTGGCCGAGGGCCGTCCGCCGCCGGGACCCCTGCCGTACAGCCTGGCATCCGGCTCCATCACGTTCGAGCAGACCGCCGCCGACCCGCTCACCCCGGCCGACCACGCCTTCTTCGAGCGGGCGGTGGTGCTGCTGGCCACCGGCGAACTGGATACCGGGGTGGACCCGGTCACCGGCGAGGAGAGATAGCGCGCGCGCCGTGGTACCGGGAAATCTATCCTGTGCCTGAGGGCAATTTCCACTATAATACAGTGGCCCTACCTGATATTCGGCTCCCGCCCCGAAGCTGAGAGGAGGTGATCGGGCAGCCCCATACCGCCTTCTGAAATCCGTTGCCGGACCCGTTTCTCATCAACCACTCTCTGGAGGAGAACAAGATGCGCAAGACAATCACCCTGCTGGTCTCCGCGCTCGTGCTGGTCTCGATCATTCTGAGCGCGTGCACTACCCCGACCCCGGCCCCAACCGTGGAGCCGACCAAAGCGCCGGCGCCCACCCAGCCTCCGCCCACCAAATCCCCGGAGCCGACCAAAGCACCGGAGGCGACCAAAGCGCCAGAAGCTACCAAACCCCCGGCAGAAATAAAGCTGGACAAGGTGTGCCTGGTGACCGACGTCGGTCGGGTGAACGACGGCACCTTCAACCAGTTTGCCTACGATGGCATGGTCAACGCCGCCAATGACTTCGGGCTGCAGAGCACCTTCATTGAGACCCAGGCCCAGACCGATTACGACAAGAACATCAACACCTGCGTGCAGGAAGGCTACCCCATCATCGTCACGGTGGGCTTCCTGATCGCGGACGCCACCCGGGCCGCCGCCGAGGCCAACCCGAACGTGTACTTCATCGGCGTGGACCAGTTCTTCCTGGATCACCCCAAGAATCTGGTCGGCATCCAGTACCGCGAAGATCAGGGCGGCTTTCTGGCCGGCGCGCTGGCAGCCATGATGACCCAATCTGGCACGGTGGCCGGCGTGTACGGCATAGACATCCCGCCGGTGGTCAAGTTCCGCAACGGGTTCGAGAACGGCGCCCGCTACGTGGATCCCGAAGTGAATCTGCTCGGGGTGTACATTGACGACTTCGTCGCACCCGACCGCGGCGCTTCGGCTGCCGAGCAGTTCATCGGCGAGGGCGCGGACGTGATCTTTGGCGCCGGCGGCCCGACCGGCTCCGGCGGCATCAAGCGCGCTGCCGAGGACGGCAAGTTGGTCATCGGGGTAGATCAGGACGAGTACTTCACCACCTTTGGCAAGGGCAGCACCCCCGGCGCCGACAAGCTGATCTCCAGCGCGGTCAAGCGCGTGGACCTCGGCGTGTACGACATGGTCAAGGCGCTGACCCAGGATATGGGCGCCTGGCAGGGCGGCGGGCTGTACATCCTCGACGCAGCCAACGGCGGCATTACCTACGCGCCGTCCCACGATGCGGGCGTGCCGCGCTGGGTGCAACTGCAAATCGAGAGCATCCGCATGGGCCTGGCCGACGGCTCGATTGACACCGGCGTGGATGCGGTCAGCGGCGAACTGTTGACTCAGATCTCCGCCGCCGGCGCGCCGCGCCCGACCGTGCCGGACGGCTTCAAGGTCTGTCTGGTGACCGACGTCGGTCGCGTGAACGACGGCACCTTCAACCAGTTTGCCTATGAGGGCATGGTCAACGTCTCCACCGACCTCGGCTTCACGACCACCTTCATCGAGACCCAGGCGCAGACCGACTACGACAAGAACATCAACACCTGCGTGCAGGAAGGCTACCCGGTGGTTGTGACGGTAGGCTTCCTGATCGCGGACGCCACCCGAGCCGCCGCCGAGGCCAACCCGAACGTGAACTTCATCGGCGTGGACCAGTTCTTCCTGGATCACCCCAAGAATCTGGTCGGCATCCAGTACCGCGAAGATCAGGGCGGCTTTCTGGCCGGCGCGCTGGCAGCCATGATGACCCAATCTGGCACGGTGGCCGGCGTGTACGGCATAGACATCCCGCCGGTGGTCAAGTTCCGCAACGGGTTCGAGAACGGCGCCCGCTACGTGGATCCCGAAGTGAATCTGCTCGGGGTGTACATTGACGACTTCGTCGCACCCGACCGCGGCGCTTCGGCTGCCGAGCAGTTCATCGGCGAGGGCGCGGACGTGATCTTTGGCGCCGGCGGCCCGACCGGCTCCGGCGGCATCAAGCGCGCTGCCGAGGACGGCAAGTTGGTCATCGGGGTAGATCAGGACGAGTACTTCACCACCTTTGGCAAGGGCAGCACCCCCGGCGCCGACAAGCTGATCTCCAGCGCAGTCAAGCGCGTGGACCTCGGCGTGTACGATCAGATTCTGGGCGTGCTGACCGGGAACTTTGCCGGCGGCAGCCTGTACATCCTCGACGCAACCAACGGCGGCATCACCTATGCCCCGGCGCACGATGCGGCTGTGCCCGCGGACGTGCAGGAGAAGCTGGAAGCCATCCGGCAGGGCCTGGCAAACGGCTCGATTGACACCGGGGTGGATCCGGTTACCGGGCAGCTTAAGTAGTCAGGCGGGCCAACCGAAGTGCCTTAGCAGTTGAAAACGGGCGCCTCTCTGGATGAGGGGCGCCCGTTTTCAAAACCCCGGCGCGCGTTTCCCAGAATTCACGTTTTGGGCGACAATACAGCGCCCCCGGCTCAGTCTGAAGGAGACGCGGCCGCCCGCGGGTGCATTTCCTGCTGGTGGTCAATTGCCGCCTCGGGGCGACCAGCCGCCTCGGGGCGACCAGGGGCGACCAGAGACGGTCGCCCCTACGCCCGGAACGGCGCACGTAGGGGCGGGCGTCCCTGCCCGCCCCTGCTGCCCGCACCACCAACACGGGCGCCCTGCCGCCTCGGGGCGACCAGGGGCGACCAGAGACGGTCGCCCCTACGCCCGGAACG
>CAYZNA010000301.1:0-4969 GCA_964478665.1 uncultured Anaerolineales bacterium | reverse complement strand
AGGTGAGAAGAAGAGGTTGGGAGGGGGGGGGGGGAGGGGGGGATGGGGGAAGGGGGGAGGGGGGATTGGGGTGATAAGGAGAGGGAACGGCCGGCACCTGCGGGGACTGCACGTCCGCGGAAGCGTCTGACTTCCTTACCTCCTTACCTCCTTCCTCCTTCCTTCTTCCTCCTTCCTTCTTCCTCCTCCCCGCCTCCACCAGATTGTACGCCACACAAAAGGCATTGATGCCGGCGAGGGCGAACAGGGTGGGCAGCACCAGGTTGTAGCCGAAAGAGGGAACGATGCCCAGCAGCTTGACCGGTATGCCGACCAGCACAAAGCCATAATAGTAGTAGTTGAGCTGGTAGCCAGCCAGCCACGGGCTGTAGGGCGGGAAGGAAGTGCTCTTCAGCACCGCGTTGAAAAACGAGAACACCATCGGCTTCTCACCGCCAAAGTACGGGTGCCATAGATCGGGGTTGCCCAGACGAATCAGCAGGTCGAACAGAAATAGCGCCAGCGTAACCCCTTCTACGATCAGGATGTGACGCCGGTGGGCGCGCAGGTAGGCCAGCAGTTCCGCGCGCCGCAGCCAGCCGAGCAGCGCGGAGATGGCTGCCAGCGCCAGACAGCCCAATAGAATGGTCTCGCGGGTAAAGGGCAGCAGCCGGAAGCTGCCGGCCATCCAGACCAGCCAGGCCACCACCAGCAGCGAGACGGTCTTCGCCAGCGGGTATCCCCGGTCCGGCAGGCCGCCAAAGGCCACAAATGCCAGCGGAAAGGCAGCCCAGCCCAGCAGCAGCAGGGTCAGCCACCACGCCGCCACCCCCAGCGGCTCGGCGCGGTTGAGCAGGCCGTTGGCGTCGAACATCTGGCTCCACGTGCCGCCGGCGCGTTGCTCGGCCAGCCGGTCGGGTGGCAGGCGCAGCAGGGTCGGGGTGCGGGTGGCGTCCACCGGGCCGAGGTTGACGGCTGTGCTCAGGTCTACCGCGTTCAGAATGGCGCGCGCGTTTTCGAGGTTGAAATCGGCGCGCTTGCGGAAGATCCACACCGGAGCGTGGTCATACACGCTGAAGGCCTCTTCGGCGGCAAACTGGATGTTGTTGAACAGGGGCAGGTTCGGCGTGGCGCCCCACGCCAGCGCGCCGCCCACGTCCGAGATCTGCAGCCGGCCAAAGCGCCACGGGGCCTGGAATTGCCCCGCCAGCTCGAAGCCCAGCCGGCCGTCGAACAGCGCCCGGTAGTACTCCAGGGTCATGGGATAGGTCATGGGCAGGCGCGAAGTGCTCCAGATGCCGCGCTGGCTGGGCAGGATGATGTAGTCCACCTGCGCCAGCCGCTCGAGATACATCTGGTGCTTGTTCTCGTCGTCCAGCCAGCGCACCTCCATGGTAAGACCCTGATACAGCCCGCCAAAGCCGTCGCGGCCGTCAATGCGCAGCGGCAGGCCCTCGTCCCAGCTTTCGTTGGCGACGGTGGCGCCGCTCACCTGCAGCGGCCCCCCATCGGCAGCGGCCATGCTCAGGTAATACGTCGTGCCCTTCTCCAGCGCTACCGGGCCGAGGGCGGCCTCCAGCCTCTCTCCGCGCGGGTCCTGCGTCTCGCCCACCGGGGTCACGATCAGGTCAGCCTGCCCCAGCACCTGCGTGCCGCCCGGGTCAGCGCTCAGGGTGATGTGCAGGGTCCCCCCGGTGGCAGGGTCGTTGGGGTTGCGGGCGTGGCCCAGGCTGATGCCGGTCAGCGTGCCGCTCACGCGGGGCTGGAACTGGGTGCGATAGGGGGTGGCCGGCCCGATCGGGGTGCCGGGCGGCATCGATAGCGGCTCGTTGTACGGGCCGGAGGCGGTGTTGATGTGCAGGTCGAGCGGCGCGGGGATGTTCTGATAGATCCAGCGAGAGGCGCGGATGCGGGTATTATCCTGCCGGTACACCGCCGAGACAAAGCCCCATGCCCACAGCAGCGTGCCGAGGAGGACGACGGCAAAAAGCCCACCGGCCAGCAGCCTGCGAGTAAAGCGTGAAGCGCCCCGGCGGGATGCTTCACGACGGTGCGCGGAGGCAGGACGGGAGGCGCGCGACCACAGTTCGGCGATGGCCCAGGCTGCGAAGAGGGCGAGAAAGGGATAGATGGGCAGGAAGTAGCGAATGGATTTGACCCAGCGCGTGCCCATGAACAGGAAATAGCCGCCGGTCCAGGTGAGCGGCAGCAGATATACCAGCCAGTCCTCGTCGCGGAAGGCGCGCACCAGCGCCCAGCCCAGGCCGGCAAAAGCGGTCAGCCCTAACGGCAGCCCCATGCCCCACAGCACGATGTTGAGGAAAGGGAATGCGATGGCCGGGCGATTGGTCCACTGCTCGCCGGGCGGCCCGCCGCCAATGCCGCTGGACTCATTCTGGGCCACCTTCATGCTCTCCACCCAGTCCAGGTTGGGGTGCAGGGTAAGAATGGAAGTGTCGCCGGTCTCGGCGCGGAAGCTCATGGGCTGGGTGACGCGGAAGGTGAGGAAGGCCGCCAGCCCGGCCAGAGCAATGCCCAACGCCGCGTCGGAAATCAGTTGCACCCAGTCGCGCTGGTCGCGCATCCAGCGCCCGGCTGCGGCGATAAAGGCCGCCACCAGAATCTCGCCAAAGAGGGGCAGCAGGTTGATCCGCGAGGCCAGCGCCATGCCGAAGGCGACGCCGAACAGGGCGTGCCAGCGCCAGCGGGACCAGACCTCGCGGGTCTCCGAGACCCGCGAGGTCTGGGGTTGTTGCGCCACCCGCACCGCGCAGTACATCGCCAGCGCGGTGAACAGCGCGCCGAAATTGTCGGCGGTCATAAAATGGGATTGCTGAATCTGCACTACCGCCAGCGCGCTCAGGGCGGCGGCCATCAGCCCCACCCGGCGGTTGAACAGTCGCCGCCCGATGAGGAAGATCATCCATAACGACAGGCTGTCCGCCAGCGCCGATAGCCGGCGGCCCAGCAGGCGCATCTCGCCGTAGCCGCTGTTGCCTGTGGCCTCCGCCGCCCAGCGGATAAGGGTGATCGGCCATTGTCCCCAGCGCATGCGGTTATCCGGACCGGGTTCGGTCGGGCTGCCGGACTCGTCGTATTTCTGATAGGGGCTGAGCGGCGAGAGCCGGGTGTTGAAGTACTCGCCGAACGATTTGGGCAGCGATAGCCGGGTGAGGGTGCCGGTCAGGCCATACTCGTAGGGCTGCAGGTCGGTATGCTGACTCCCGTCGGTCCACGACAAGCGAAACCGCAGCCCGATCGCGATTCGCGCAACCAAGAACAGGTCCAGCAACCGCCCGGCCAGCCCCCCGCGGGGCGCCGCCGCGCGCGGCGCGGCCTGCGCGGGGGCCTGCGCCGGGGCCTCCATCGTCCCCGGCATCTCGCCGTCGGGTTCAGCAGTCTCAATGTAGTCGCTCATTGCCTGTGTATCAGCCCCTGATCCCTGAAATATCGCGCCTCGCGCGTCGGCGGCGCCGTGGGCGCGATTATAGCAGCACTCGCGCCGAAACTGCATTTGACGCCGCCCAAACATTTGTTCTATAATAGGGGGATGGACGCCCTTGCCCGACTGGAACTGCTGGCCGGCGACATGCGCTTCGAGCCGGCGGAGGAACGCTCCCTGACTCCCGCCCCGGCACCCGCCGGGGCGGCCTTCACCGCGCGGGGAAGGGGGGAGGCCTGCGGGCCGGGCGCGGCCCTCGCCCCCTGCGGGCAATCCCCGGCCGAGCTGCGCCGGATGGCCGATGCGGGGCAGCTCCAGTCGGGGAGCGGGCTGGAGTCGAAGAAGGATTCTCTCGGCGTACACCAGGCGGTGATGCCGGGGGGCAGGCGCATTGCCCTGTTAAAGACCTTGCTCACCTCCGCCTGCGAGCGTGACTGCTACTATTGCCCCTTCCGCGCCGGGCGGGACTACCGCCGGGCCACTTTCAAACCGGACGAAATGGCGCGCACCTTCGCGGAACTTCACCGCACCGGGGTGGCGCAGGGGCTGTTTCTCAGCTCGGGGATCGCCGGGGGCGGGATGCGCACGCAGGACCGGCTGCTGGCCACCGCTGAGGTGCTGCGCCACAAGCTGGACTACCGGGGCTACCTGCACCTGAAGATCATGCCCGGCGCCGAGCGCGACCAGGTGGAGCGGGCCATGCAACTGGCTGACCGGGTCTCGATCAACCTGGAGGCGCCCAACCCGGAGCGGTTGCTGCAACTCGCGCCGCAGAAAACCTTCTTCGAGGAGCTGCTGCGCCCCCTGCAGTGGGTGGAGGAGATACGCCGGGCGCAGCCGGCCCACCAGGGCTG
This sequence comes from uncultured Anaerolineales bacterium, assembly GCA_964478665.1. Lineage (GTDB taxonomy): Bacteria > Chloroflexota > Anaerolineae > Anaerolineales > CAYZNA01 > CAYZNA01. The sequence goes on along the minus strand of CAYZNA010000301.1, from coordinate 694 downwards.
GAACGGCCGCTGGCCCTCCAGCGTGACTCAGTTTGTGGTGGGCGGCGCCGGGGAGAGCGACCTGGAGATCCTCAGCACCACCGAGCGCCTGTACCGGGATGCGCGCCTGGCCCGGGCCTATTTCTCCGCCTTCAGCCCGGTGCGGGATACTCCGCTGGAGAATCGCCCGGCCGAGAACCTGCTGCGGGAGCACCGCCTGTACCAGTCCTCTTTTCTGCTGCGCGATTATGGCTTTGATCTGGAGGAGCTGCCCTTCACCCCGGGCGGGAGCCTGCCGCTGGAGGCCGACCCCAAGCTGGCGTGGGCGCAGGCCCACCTGAGCGAGGCCCCGGTGGAGGTCAACCGCGCCGAGCGCCGCGACCTGCTGCGCATCCCCGGCGTTGGCCCCAGGGGGGTGGAGGCCATTCTGGCCGCCCGGCGCCGCGGCCGGCTGCGGGAGCTGCGCGATCTGCGCGCGCTGGGGGTGGTCGCCGGGCGGGCCGCGCCCTTCATTTTGCTGGATGGCCGCCGCCCGGCGCGGCAGTTGTCGCTGTTCGTATAGCGCGGTAGGGCAGGTTTGAAACCTGCCCTCTTTGGGGGACGTTACGGCCGGTCGCCGCCGGACGCCATAGCCCGCTTGCTTGAGCCGCCCTGTTCAAAACTTCGGCCCAAACGGTGGTCGAGCTGAGCCTGTGTCCGTTCTTCCGGCGAGATT
>CAYZNA010000300.1:3251-4992 GCA_964478665.1 uncultured Anaerolineales bacterium | reverse complement strand
GGCGCAGGAATCTGACGATCCCCATTACTCGGTCGCCCAGTATCGCGGTGGTCATGGACTTGAATTTATGGCCCAGGTCGTGAAGCACATCGCTGAGGAGTTGGTTGTAGCTGCTGTTGCGGCATAGCCCTGCGCCATCCACGTACAGCAGCGTATCCGCCCCGGCTTCGAGCATCTCGATCATATTGCCCAGGATGTACTTGTACGGCGTGCAAATAAACTCCGGCGAGTAACGCGCGCCGAGCGCCACCGTCCGGCTGCTGAGGGGCGGCCCCAACTCGAGCCGCGCGCCGATCCCCCTGAACAACGATTTGATCGGCACGGTCACAGTGCCCATGCGGGGGAATCCCAGCACGGGTTGGCGGATTTCGCGCAGCAGGGTGGGGGGCGTGAGCGGCGGGCGGGCAGGGGCGGATGCGACTGGCTGGCTCTCGGGCAGTGCGGCCTCCGCCTCGCGGCCAGCGGCCTCCTTCTGCCGGGTGAGCATATCCACAAACGCTTCCAGCCGCGTGACCATCCCCGCCGCGCTGCCATGCTCGTCGAGGATAAGGCTCATGCACGAGCGCCGCTGCGCGTGGGCCTTGCGCGTAATCGTCTCCACCATGGCCGAATCCGGGCCGCAGGTGAACGCCAGCACCGCGATGATCCCATCCACCGCCGGCGCATACAGGTAATGCCCGGCGGCGCCGGACACCCAGTTCTCGTAGAACCACAGCGTTTGTCCCGTGGTCCGTTGAATACCCGCCTGAGCGTCTTCGGCTGAAACCATCTCGCTGGTCAGGAGCCGGGCGCCCAGCGCGCGCAGGCGCGAGATCAGTTCATGATTGATGTAGTCGTCATGCAGGCAATAGGGATGCCCGACGACGGCGATAGTCAGGTGGGAAGCCGGCATCAACTCCTTGTCGGGTGTCGTCCATTCCTGGGGATACAGGCGCGCCAGCGCTTCGGGGTAAGTCAACTGCTCGGCGACCATCATGGCCCGATAGGCTTGATCCACCTCGCCGGCGTGCGCCCAGGCGCGCCGGATTTTCAGCGGATTCCAGGTGAACTGGCGTCCAAGGCGGTGGAACGCCTCGTCCTGGGAGATTTTGCGCCACTGCAAATCAATTTCGATGTCCAACAGCGGCGGGCAATCCGGCACGGTCGCTTTGACGATGTCGGGCAGGGCCTGGAACTTGGCGCAGTGGAAGGCGTTTTCGACTATGTTGCGGATGGCGGGCGTAAAGACAAAGTCCACGTGGCCGTTGTCGCGCAGCCAGGCGACGTGGCCGGCATAAACTTTGACGGGCAAGCAGTTCACATCGGCCACAATCTTTGCACCGGCCGCCAGAATGTCCCGGTGGGTGGGGGGCGAGACGACCAACTCCGCCCCTAGCTCTTCAAAGAATGTGCGCCAGAGAGGATAATGCTGTAGAAAAAATAACGCGCGTGGCAGACCGATTTTGATCCCCATCTCCCCTTATCCTTTTTCTCCTCCAGTTGATCCTGGACGCTAGACCAGTCCCGTCTCCAGAATTTGTGATAGCTGCTCAACCACCTCGGGACTCAAGGGGGCCAGGCGGAGCTTGCGCGTCGTGGCCTCGTGATCGTAGTGCAGGTGTTTGATCGGTACCCGGCCGTCTTCCCATACTGCGTAGGTCGCATACGGGACCCCGTAACGGGGCTGGCCCAGGCTGCCGGGGTTGACGATGAGCCGCTCGCCTCCCTGAAGGGGACCTGCGGCGAAACGCCGGATGGCGGG
>CAYZNA010000300.1:0-3241 GCA_964478665.1 uncultured Anaerolineales bacterium | reverse complement strand
TGTACCCGGCCGTCTTCCCACACAGCATAGGTCGCGTCCGGGACGCCATAGCGGGGCTGGCCGAGACTGCCGGGGTTGACGATCAGCCGCCCGTCGAATTGTCGTATGGCAGGCATGTGCGTATGGCCCAGGAGGATGATGTCGGCCGGGAGGTTGTCGAACAGCGCGTGCAGTTCCGCCTCGGGGCAGGTCGCGGGGTTCATCTGCCCACCCAGGGGGTCGGCGGGTGTGCCGTGGGCCAGGTAGAAACGCGCGCCGCCCAGCGTGGTGGACACCCACAAGGGCCAGCGGCGCAGGTCGGCGAGGGCGTCCGGTAGAATAAACGCGCGCGCGGAGGCCAACGTTTCGCGCGCGGCGTCTTCGAGTTCGGGCGGCCCCGCGAAAGGGGCCTTCCCGGCCCCGTCGGCGAGGGCTTCGTCGTGATTGCCGCGCACCGCCGTCGTCGCATTGGCCAGCAGCCACCACACACAGTTGGCCGGGTCCGGGCCGTAGCCCACCGCATCGCCCGCGAACAGCACCGCGTCTGGCTGCGGCTCCGCGCGTTGGAGCGCGAGCAGCGCCTCCCAGTTGGCGTGAACGTCGGCGAGCAGGATGATGCGCATCTCACCTGTTTGTGAAAGCGCCGCCGGGAGGGACAGCACACTGGTCCGAAAACCCCGGCATCGGAATCCCCAACGCCTGAATCAACCGCGCCCAGTAGTTGACCTGCGCGGCCGTCGTCGCCAGAATGACGATTTCGCGTTCGCTGAAGTTCGCGGTCAGCGCCTGCACAAAGGCCGGGGGAAACGAAAGCGGCGAATGCGAGATGAGCCTCGCGTACTCAACCGCAAGCCTTTCCCGGTTCGTAAACGTCGCCACCGCTTCCAGATCAATCTTACCTTGCAGCGCCGACAACTCCTCCGGCGCAATCAGGCTGTCCTCTGACTCGACAGAATTCATCTCAATGCAGAATGGGCAGGAAACGGCCAGCGATGTTTGCAGGCGCACCAGCCGCAGGATGCGCGGGTTCAGGTCCTTCTTGCCGTCCGCGATCAGCGACTCCAGTATCCCCGAGCTGATGGCCGCCTTCGGATACCACGCGAGGAGGCGGGCTGGCAGCAATGCCTGTCCCGCTTCTCGCTCCGCAACCCAGACGCCGAGCCGGATATAAAGCGGTATCTTCTCGGGCGGGCTGATAAAGGCTGCCTGGCGGGCAGAATCATCTTTTTTCATCGCCTGACCGCCGGGCACGGCAGAACGGAAGAAGGCGCATCTCACTCCCGATAAAACTGCGGCTTGACCGGAGTGACTCTCATCGCAGGACTCCCTTGGCCGACAGCACCGGCTTCGGATCCACCATGTTCTTCGACAGGGCGGCGGCCTTTTCGCCCAGGCCAAAGGCGAGGGCCATGAGTTGAGTGAAGTAGAGGACGGGGACCTCACCCCCTATCCCCCTCTCCTGTGCCTGCGGCACAGGAGAGGGGGGAGGGGTGAGGGTCATCTGATGCTGGCGGCCGTCCAGGTTGGTGTGGCAGAGCGGGCAAGCCACAGCCACTACGTCGGCGCCGGCGGCGCGCGCGTCTTCGAGAATCTTGCTGCTCAGATCGAGCACGATTTCCGTCCGCGTAGCCGAGAGACTGGCCCCGCAGCACGCGGTCTTGCTGCCCCAATCTACGACGGTAGCGCCGAGGGCCGTGACGAGCCGGTCCATCATCACGGGATATTCAGGGTTTTCCGCGCCAGTGATGGCCGGCGGGCGGGTGAGCAGGCAGCCGTAGTAGCACGCGACTTTGAGCCCGGTCAGGGGGCGGGTCGTTTTACGGGTGATGGCCTCCAGACCGATCTTGTTCAGCATCACGTCCAATAGCGTGCGGACGGCGATCTCCCGCTGGGTGGCATAACCGATCTCGGCCTCCACCTGCGCCTTGAGAGCCGGGTTGCGCGCCATCTCGTGCTGCGCCATCTTGAAGCGGCTGAAGCAGGCGGCGCACGGCAGGGTGACTTCTTCCATCTCCATCTGCTCGACGAGCGCCAGGTTTTTCAGCGGCAATTCGACGGCCAGGCGCGGGTCGAGGCGATGCGCGGGCGACGCGCCGCAGCACACCCACCCTTCCAGTTCGATCAGCTCGAGGCCGAGGGCGCCGGCTACGGCGCGGGTGGAATGATCGTACTCGGAGGCCATCGAATGCAGCGAGCAGCCTGGGTAATAGGCGATCTGGTTGGGCTTCTTCGGCGCGGGCTTCGCACGGCGGGGCGGGCGGACGAAAGCTGGGGCGAGTTTGACCTTGCCTTTGCCAATCATCTCCAACCCCATCCCCACGTCTTTAAAGGGCTGGCCGGTACGCAGGTTCATCTCGGCGATCAGCCCCAGTTCGTAGGCGCGGCCGAGGATATTGACGTTGCGCAGAAAGACTTTGTTGAACAGGGCCACCTCCGGCACTTTGGCGGGGAGGCCGCGCTGGTGCGCCTCGGCTGCCATAAAGTCCATCACCCGCGCTACGTCAATGCCGTTGGGACAGCGCGTGGTGCAGGTCTGGCAGCCGGCGCACAGCCAGGGCGTCTTCGCGTTCAGCGCGGCCTCGTCCATCCCCAACTGCGCAGCGCGCAGAACCTGATTCGGGGCCAGGTCGAAGTATTCCGCCAGCGGGCAGCCGGAGGTGCACTTGACGCACTGGTAGCAGAGAAAGACGTTCTCGCCCGTTTCCGCCCGAATCTTCTCGGCCAAATCTGTCTTCAACTCGGTGATCGCCATCGCAAACTCCTCTGGTGGAGCGTCGGGCGTGGAGCGAATTCGCTTCACGTTTCACGTTTCACGCTTCACGCTCCACGCTTCACGCTCCACGTTTCACACCACCGGCCTCGGCAATAAACCTGCCTTCTCCATAATGATCGGCACCGCTTCTTCCCACTCAATCGCCATGATGTGCACCCCGGCTACGCCTTCGATCTCGCGCATCTGCTGGATCAGCTCGACGCAGATTTTGATGCCTTCTTCTCGATAAGCCGCGGCCTTGGCCTTCTTGTCCTCGATGCCTTTGCCGGCGGCCTCCATGCGCGCGACGACCTCGTCCGGCACGTCCATGCCGGGGACTTGATCGCGCATGTACTTGGCTGCGCCCGGCGTCTTGAGCGGGCCAACCCCGGCCAGGATGGACACCTGTTGGTGGACGCCGAGGTCCACCACGCGCCTCATGAACTCGCGGAACCTGGGCACGTTGTAGATCAACTGCGTCTGGATGAAGTCCGCCCCTGCTTTGGCCTT
>CAYZNA010000299.1:0-5020 GCA_964478665.1 uncultured Anaerolineales bacterium | reverse complement strand
CCAGGCGCTCTCGCTGCACATGGGCATCAACACCGGGGTAGTGGTGGCCGGCAACGTCGGCTCTGACCTGCGACTGTCGTACACCGTGATGGGCGATACGGTGAACACGGCCTCGCGTCTGGAGGACGCCGCCGAGCCGGGCCAGATTCTGGTCAGCTACGACACTTTCCGGGCGACGGGCGCGGCGTTCACCTTCCGCGAGATGCCCCCACTCACCGTAAAGGGCAAGCGCGAGCCGCTCACGGTGTACGAGCTGCTGCGCGCCCGCCTGCCCCCCGGCAACGTCCGCGGCGCGAGCGGCCCGGCGCGGCTCCTCGTCGGGCGCCAGCCGGAGGTCGAGCAGCTGCGCGCGCTGGCTACCGGCCTGCAAGCTGGCCAGGGCTGCATTGTGGTGGTAAGCGGGGAGGCCGGGTTGGGTAAGTCGCGGCTGATGGCCGAGTGGCGCGCCGAGTTGGGGGAAGGCCTCCGCTGGCTGGAGGGCCGCTCGTTTGTCCACACCACTTCGCTGGCCTACGGCCCCTTCCTCGACCTGTTTCGCCGCTACGCCGAGATCAAGGATGACGACAGCGAGGCCGAGGCCCGCGCGCGCTTCGATGCTGCCATCGAGCGCCTCTTCCCGGATGATCTGGAAGCGCGCGCGCTGTTTGCCAGCCTGCTGGCGCTCACGCCCGCTCCCGCCGAGAGCGCATTGCTCGCCGGCTTGCGGGCTGAGGCCTTCCGTGAACGGCTGTTCGCCCGCCTGCAGGAAATGTTCGCGCGCCTGGCCGGGCAGCGCCCGACACTGCTGGTGCTGGAGGACACCCACTGGGCCGATGCCGCCTCGCTGGAGCTGGTGGAGACGCTGCTGCCCCTCACCGAGGGTCTGCCGTTGGCCATTGTGCTGGTCACTCGCCTGCGCCCCGGCGAGGGCAGCGCGCGCGTGCTGGAACTTGCCCGGGAACACTGCGCCGGGCGCACCGTACACATCCCGCTCGCGCCGCTCGATGAGGCTGCCGGCGAGGACATGCTGCAGGGGCTGCTCCCCACTGCCGGCCTGCCCTCCGCCCTGCGGGACCTGATCTTGAGCAAAGCGGAGGGCAACCCCTTCTTTGTGGAGGAGATGATCCGCTCTCTCATTGAACGCGGGGCTTTTGTCCGGGCCGAAGACGGACAGTGGGTTGCCACTGCGCTGATGGAAAGCGTTTCGGTACCGGATACCCTGCAGGGGCTGCTCATGGCCCGTCTCGACCGCCTGCCGGCCGACTGCCGCTGGGTGGTGCAGCAGGCCTCTGTCATCGGGCGCGTTTTCCTGTACCGGGTGCTGGTGCACATGGCAGAGCGGGCTACGAACATGAACATCCACCTGGGCTATCTGGAGCAGGTGGAAATGATCCGCGAGCGCGTCCGCTACCCGGAAGTGGAGTACATTTTCAAGCACGGCCTGACGCAAGAAGTAGCCTATCAGAGCCTGCTGGGCCCGCGCCGCAAGGAACTTCACCGGCGCGTGGGCGAGGCCATGGCGGGCCTGTTTGCCGCCCGAGTGAGCGAGTTCTACTCTATTCTGGCCGAGCACTTCTGGCGTGGCGAGGACTGGGAGAAAGCCGCCGATTATCTTACCCGCGCCGGAGACGCCGCCCGTGGCCTGCACGCGCTCGCGGAGGCGCGCCTGCACTTCGCTCGCGCCGCGGAGGCCTTTGCCCACCTGTCGCCCACTGACTACAACCGCCGCGGGCAGGTGGACGCGCTGATCGGGCTGGGCAGTGTGGCTTTTGGCGCCGAGGCGCCAGAGACCAACCTGGCGCGGCTGGCCGAGGCCGAAGCGTTGCTGGGGAACTTTTCCACCCCTGACCCGCTGGCCCCGGAAGGGGACCGGCTGCGGCAGGCGCGCGTCCACTACTGGATGGGGCGCTCATACTTCTACCAAAACCAGCCCCTGCTCGCGGTGGACTACTACCGGCGCGTGCTGGCGGTGGCCCAGCAGTCCGGCGACGAAGAGCTGCTCGCCATTCCCTCCAGCACGATTGGCCGGGCACTGATGGGTCAGGGGCGCTTTGGTCAGGCTGCGCCCCTGCTGGCCCGGGCCGTGGCGCCGCTGGAGCGGGTCGGCAACTGGCCGGAATGGGTGCTGACCGAGGCCTATCTCGGCGGCGCCCTGGCCGCCGGAGGCCAGTATCAGGAGGGCCTGACCGAGTGTCGTCGCGCGCTCGAGCGCGCACTGGAGGCCAACAATCGCGGCGGGGCGGCGGCCAGCCGCATCATTCTGGGCTTCGCCTATTTCCATGGCCGGCAGATGCCGGAGATGCTGCGCGAGAGTCAGGCAGCGGCGGAGACCGCACGCGCATCGGGCGACCGGCTGTACGTGTACTTTGCCCACGGCTTCTGCGCGTGGGCCGAGACCCACCTCGGACGGCACGAAGCTGCCGCCACCAGCATGGCCCGCTGCGACGAGGTGGGGCGCAGCCTTGGAGGGCGCCTGCTGGTCGCGGACTGGTTTGCTGCCATCAAAGCCGAGATGGCCCGCGCCGCCGGGCGACCGGCGGAGGCAGCCGCGCTGGCCGAGCAGGCCGTTCGGGTCGCGGATGCGGTCGGGGGCCTGTTTGCCGGCGGGATGGCCCACCGCACCTGGGGCATGGCCCTGGCCGCGCTGGAGCCGCGTCGTCCCCGGCAGGTCGAAGCGCAACTTGCCGCCGGTCTGGACGCCTTTGAGACCGGCCAGTGCCGGCTGGAGGCTGCCCGTACCCGCGTGGCGTTGGGCGACCTGTTGCGGGTCGTCCGCCGCCGGGCGGAGGCCGCGGAGCACTACCGGCTGGCCCTTGCACAGTTCGAGACCTCCGGCCTGGAGGCCGAAACCGCCCGGACGCGGACTTTGCTGCAGGCAACCCAACTCTGACTTTACGATTCGCGCCGGGCGTGGGAGAATCAGCCACATGTCTGATTCCGCTGACGTGCTCTGCACCATCGCCCTCATGCCCTCCGGCCGGCGCGGACAGGTGCCGCGCGGCGCCAACCTGCTGGAAGCCGCCCGCTCGCTGGGGGTGGAACTGGAGTCCATTTGCGGCGGGCGCCAGACCTGCGGCAAGTGCCAGATCGCCGTCGAGGAGGGGCGCTTCCCCAAACACGCTATCACCTCCCGCGCCGCGCACCTCTCCCCGCCGGACGCGCGCGAGGCCGGTTACAGCCGCGAGCACAACCTGAACGGGCGCCGCCTGGCCTGCGCCTGCGAGGTGTTGGGCGATCTGCTGATCTCCGTCCCGGAGGAGAGTCAGGCCCGCAAACAAATCATCGCCAAGGCCGCCACTGAGCGGGCCATCGCGGTCCAGCCTGCCGTGCGCCAGGTTTATGTGGAGAGTACCCCGGCCACGCTGGACGAGCCTCAGGGCGATTGGGAATTGCTCCAGCGTGCAGCGGCCGAGCAGTGGGGCCTGCGCGACTTGAGCATTGACCCGCTGGCCCTGCCCTCCCTGCAGCCCGCGCTGCGCGCCGGCGACCACGCCGTCACCCTCTCCCTGTGGCAGGACCGCGAGGTGCTGCGCGTCCAGCCCGGCTACGCCGAGGGGGTCTACGGGCTGGCGGTGGACATCGGCTCCACCACCATCGTGGCCCACCTGTGCGACCTGCGCACCGGCGCGGTGGTCGCCACCGAGGCCATGATGAACCCGCAGGTGCACTACGGCGAGGATTTGATGAGCCGCGTGAGTTACGGCATGACTGAGCCGCAGGGTGTTGCCCGGCTTCATCGGGCCGTGATCCGGGCGCTCAACGAACTGGCCGAGAGGGCGGTCGCGGCGGCCGGGGTCAGCGCCGAGAACCTGCTCGATGCGGTGCTGGTGGGCAACAGCGTGATGCACCATTTGCTGCTGGGGATTGACCCGGTGGAGCTGGGCGGCGCGCCCTTTGCCGTGGCCGTCAAGGCGCCGGTGGACCTCAAGGCGCGCGATCTGGGCCTCAGGTTCGGCGCGGCGGCGCGGGCCCACATTTTGCCGCTGATTGCCGGGCATGTGGGGGCGGACAACGTGGCGGTGCAACTGGCGGAGGCGCCTCACCAGCAGGACGAACTGATGCTGGTGATTGACGTGGGCACCAACGCCGAGATTGTGCTCGGGAACCGGGAGGGCGTGCTGTGTGCCTCCAGTCCCACCGGCCCGGCTTTTGAGGGCGCGCAAATCACCCACGGCCAGCGCGCCGCGCCGGGGGCCATCGAACGGGTGCGCATAGATCCGGCCACCCTCGAACCGCGCTTCAAGGTCATCGGCCACAACCACTGGATCGGTCCGGGCGAACCCTGTGGGTCGCCCGAACCCGGTGAGTTGCCCGACCCGGCGCGCGCCACCGGCATCTGCGGCAGTGGCATTATCGAGGCGGTGGTTCAGATGTATCTGGCCGGGATCATTGGCGCCGACGGTCGCTTTGACCGGTCCGCTGCCGAACGCTCGGCGCGCGTGCGTTTTCGAGGTCGCAGCGCGGAGTACCTGCTGGCCGGCGCCGCGCTCTCCGCCACCGGCAACCCGATCGTAGTCACGCAGAACGACGTGCGCGCCATTCAACTGGCTAAGGGCGCGCTGTACGCCGGGGTCAAGTTGCTCATGGCCAAGCGCGGCGTGACCACCGTTGATCGCATCGTGCTGGCCGGCGCTTTTGGTAGCTACATTGACCCGCTGCACGCCATGATCCTGGGCCTGATTCCGGACTGCCCGCTGGAGCGCGTGCACGCGGTGGGCAACGCCGCCGGGGACGGGGCGCGCATCGCACTGCTCAACCGCGAGATGCGACTGGAGGCAGCGCGCATCGCGCGGAAGGACGTTCACGTGCAGACTGCCCTGGCGGCCAGCTTTCAGGACGAGTTTGTGGGGGCGATGGCCCTGCCGCACGCCTCCGACCCGTTCCCGCACCTGGCCGGGCTGTTGCCGGAGCGCCCGCCGCGTGGAGACGGGCGCAGGCGCGCCCGCCGGTAAATGGTAAGATGGCCTGTCGGAAAAAACTGGCAGAGGGCGCACGCTTCGCGCCATGCGCCCTGTTGGCGGAAGAAAGGCTGGCATGGGGA
>CAYZNA010000298.1:0-5082 GCA_964478665.1 uncultured Anaerolineales bacterium | reverse complement strand
CATGCCCCGCATCCCCATGCCCCGCATCCCCATGCCCCGCATCCCCATGCCCCGCTCCCGGCGAGGTGTGCACGCACACCTGCCCTGGCGGGCGGTGCCAGGGAAACATGTCAGCGATGTGTTCCGCAATTGGGGTGTGCGGGCGGGAGTACCCGCCCGCACACCCCAATCGCGGGGATTCTTCCGACAACCTTTGCGAGCATACCGATCGGAGCCGGGCCGGGGACCGGGTTCCCCGGGGGGGACCGGGGTGCGCGCCGGGGGACATTTGCTCAAAATCGCCGACATCACTACACTTAGGCCATGCAGCTCTCTCCCGGACGTTTTGAAGAACTGGCCTTCGACGAGGCCGGCGAAATCCTGCGACAACTGCCGGACGAGTTGCGCGTTGAAGCGGAAAACGTGATACTGGAGATCGAGCAGCGCGCCAGCCGCCAGCAACTCATCGAGGTGGGACTGGGACCGGGGCAAACCCTGCTGGGCCTGTACAGCGGCGTGCCGCTGGTGGAACGTCACGCGGACAGCGTGCTGCTGCAACCGGACCGGATCACCCTGTTTCAGGGGCCGCTGCAGGCCATGTGCCGCACGGAGACCGAATTGAGGGCCAGGGTGCGACACACGTTGATCCATGAACTGGCCCACTTCTTCGGGCGCACCGATGAAGAACTGCTCCAGATGGGCAAATACTGAGCAGACTGCGAGTAACCTACCATGACCGAGAGAATAACCATCACCGGACTGGTACACGAGGCGATGGCGGCCGCCCCCCGGCCGCTGGAGATGAGCGCCATTGTGGACTACCTCACCTCACACCACCCCCGGCCTCCCCAAAACCCGGAGAAGTCCGCGCGCAACGCCATCGCGCAGAGCGCCCTGCTGGTGCCGCTGTATGACGGCAGCTACGCTTACCTGCCCAACTACGTCAGCGGAGGCGCCTTCCGCTTCACATTGATTCCGCCCGCGCTGGAGCGGATGGAACTGTATCTGGACGAACTGTCCCGGCTGGCGTTGTGGCCGCGCTGGTACGCCCCGGGGGAGCAGCGTAATCAAGGCCCGCTGCAGGTATCTCTGGCCGACGGTCCGGACGTGATCTTCACCCCCGGCTACGGCGGTCTCGCCAACGAGGTGGCTCAGGCCCCGCGCGAATTCTGGAACTGGCTGGGGGCCTATTACCCCGAACCGGGAGACGACCTGGTGCTCCGGATCAGCGCCGACGACCCGCTGCGCTACACGCTGGAATTTGCGCCGCAGGATGGACGGGATGAGGAACGCCTGGCAGTGCGCAACCGGGCGCTGGCCGATCGGGCCTGCGAGTTTATGCAGCGCCGCCGCGCCACCCTGCCGGCCTACGAACTGATCACCGCCATGATTGTGTTGGGCGTGTACCGCCATCCCGACCCGCCGGACAACCTGCACCGAGTGCTGGTGCAAGATGAGCGCTTTGTGTCCCTCAGTTTCGACCAGTATCGCTTGACCGAGCACATGTCCGCCGAGCACTGGCGCATGGCAGAGGCGCACCATGATATGGTGAACAGCGTGCTCGAGCGCCTGGGCAGCGACCCGGGGCACGCTGCCGAGGTGCTCAGTAGCCTGTCTTCCGACGACCCGGGCGAGGTAGCCGAGGCGCTGCTTGAGAGCGGCCTCGCCGAGTTGCTCGGGTTGCCGGGCGAGATGAATGAGATGCTGGGGTTGCCGCCCGATATGCAGGGGCTACCCTCATTTTTGCTGGACGACGAACCGGACTACGAGGAGCCTCCCTTCCGTCTTGAGCGCAAGGGGGACCGCGCGCGCTGGCGCAAGGATGTCTACACCTTCAAGGTGCGGCTGAAGTGGGCCAGACGGGTGTGGCGCAACATCGAAATTCGGGGCGATCAGACCCTGCACGAACTACACTGGGCCATTCTGGATGCCTACGATTGGGATGAGGAACACCTGTACTCGTACTTCTTGAGCAATCGGTTGTGGGACTCCGACACCCAGATTTCCTCGCCGCACTCTCAACAGGGCTGGGATGCCGAGAAAGTGCGCATCGGCGCGCTGGACCTGAAAGTGAAGGACCGGTTTCTGTTCCTGTTTGACTATGGGGATAGTCACGAATTTGAGCTTTCCTTGCTCATCATCACCCCTGCTCAGAAGGGGGTGAAGTACCCGCGTGTGGTCAAAGAGACCGGGGTGGCCCCGCCGCAATACTCAGATTGGGATGAGAATGAGGATGAGGACGATTAGTAGGCAGGGCGGCGAGTTCCAATGCAACCTCGCCGCCGAAGCCTCTCTACTCGTTGAACATTTCGCCCACGCTGCGGCCTTCGTGCACCCGCCGGATCACCTCCGCCAGCAGGGGGGCGACCGAAAGAATGGTCATGTTGGGCAGCAGCTTCTCCGCAGGGATCGAGATAGTATTGGTGGTGACGATCTCGGTGACGGGCAGGGCGCGCAGCCGTTCCACGGCCGGGCTTGAGAGCACCGGGTGCACAAAGGATAGGTACACGTCCCGCGCGCCGTGGCTCTTCACCAGCTTCACCGCCTGAGCCACCGAACCGGCGGTATCCACCTCGTCGTCCACAATAATCACATCGCGGTCGGCCACCCGCCCAATGATGGTCAGGGCCTCGGCGTGCGCGTCGAGGCCGGCGCGGCGCTTCTCAATGAAGGCCATGCCGGCGTCAATCTGCTGCGCAAAGTTGCGCCCCTTCTTGGCAAACCCCAGATCGGCGGTCACGATAACCGGGTCCACCAGCTGGGGCCGCTTCTGCAGAAAGTAGTCGCTCAGAATGTGGAAGGCGGTCAGCATGTCGCCGGGGATAGAGAAGAAGCCCTGAATCTGGCCGGCGTGCAGGTCGAGCGTCATGTAGCGGTCGGCGCCGGCCACTTCGATCACGTCGGCCACCAGCCGGGCGGTGATGGGCACGCGCGGCTGGTCTTTCTTGTCCGAGCGGGCGTAGCACAGGTAGGGGATCACCACGGTGATGCGCCCGGCCGAATCCAGCCGCATGGTCTGGGCCATGATCAGCAGTTCCATCAGGTTATTGTTGACCGGGGCCGAGGTGGTCTGAATCACGTACACATCTTGCCCGCGCACGCTGGAGTGCAGGCGGACGAAGGTGTTGTCGTTGGGGAAGGTGATCACGTCCCGTTCGCTGAGCGGCAGGTTGAGGTACTGCGCAATCTCGGCCGCCAGCTCCGGGCAGGCAGTGCCGGCGTAGAGTTTCATCTCGCCGTAGAACTGCGAGCTGCGCTGGTGGAGGAGTGGTATAGACATTAGATTGGTCAGCGGGCTTGCGCTTCTCGCCGTGCGGCGCGCCACTCGGACTGGAGGACGCTCAAGATCAGGGTGTCCACGTACTCGCCGCCGAAGTAATGGTCCTCACGCAGGCGGCCCTCCTGTTGAAAGCCGGCCTTCTCGTAGGCGCGGATGGCGCGCGCGTTGTGGGCAAACACCCGCAGGAAGATTCTATTGAGATTGAGCGTGCCAAAGCCGTGATTCACCAGCGTCCGGACCGTATCTGTGCCGTAGCCGCGGCCCCAGTAACTCCGATCGCCGATTGAAATGCCCAGCTCGGCCGAACGCTCCCGCCACTGGATGCGGTGCAGCCCGCACGAGCCGATGTGGGTCCAGGCCCCGGCGGCGTCCGGCGGGCGGGCCTCGATGGCCCACGCCTGCTCGTCCCCGGCCTCCAGATTGCGCTCGTACCACTTCTCTTCCTGTCCGTAGCCAATCGGCTGGTGCAGCGCCAGGTAGCTGCGCAGCTCCGGGTCGGAAAACCCCGCGACGAAGCGCTGCAGGTCGTCGCGCTCGACCGGGCGCAGGCGCACGATTGTTCCGGGAATCATCTCGCTTCTACCTTTCGTGGAGGGTTCGGCTGCGAACGAGCAGTTCGATGGCCTGCGCCGGCGCCAGCTCACGCGCCAGCACCCGGTCGAGCACCCCCTCGAAGGCCTGCGGCGGCGACGCGGCCCGCCAGTCGGCCAGCAGGGCCTCGCGCAGGCCGGCGCGCAATTCCGACGCGGCGCGGGCGCGCTCTCGGGCTGCGAATTGCCCACTCTCTCGCAAGTGCGCCCGGTGCTGATCTATGGCCGCCAGCACCTCCGCCACCCCTTCGCCGCTCTCGGCCACGGCGCGCAGCACCGGCGGCGTCCAGCGCCGGTCTTGCTCCCCGGCGGCCTGCTCGCCGGGCATAATGCTCCGCCCGTGGTGACCATCGGCCCCGCGCCGGGCCGGATAGGCCAGTTCCAGCATCCCCCGCAAGACCCTGACCGCGTTTTCCGCGCCGGGCAGGTCGCCCTTGTTGACCACCAGCACATCGGCGATTTCCAGAATGCCGGCCTTGATGGCCTGCACGTCGTCGCCCAGGCCGGGGGCCTCAATGACTACCGTGGTGTGCGCCGCGCTGGCGATGTCCACTTCGGACTGGCCGGCGCCCACCGTCTCGATCAGAATCATCTCGAAGCCGGCGGCGTCCAGCGCCTGCGCAATTTGCGCGGTGGTGCGGGCCAGCCCGCCCGGCGCGCCGCGCGTGGCCATGGAGCGGATGAACACCCCCGGGTCCCCGGCCAGGTCGCGCATGCGGATGCGGTCCCCCAGGATGGCGCCGCCACTGAAGGGGCTGGTGGGGTCCACTGCCACCACGGCCACCGTACGGGGCGCGGTCTCCGCCGGGGGATGCCGGTAAAGCCGGGCCAGGCTGTTGACCAGAGTGGATTTTCCCACGCCGGGCGGGCCGGTGATCCCTACCAGGTGGGCGCTGCCGGTGTGCGGGTAGAGTTCGGCCAGCGCGGCCTGCCCGGCCGGGTCGCCGTTTTCCAGCCGGGTGAGCAGTCGCGTCAGGCTGAGGCGATCTCCTTGCAGTATGCGATCAACGGCGTTCATACCGCCCGGCGCGCCTGCACGGCGGCTGCGCGCACGGCATTAATAACGGTCTGGGTACTGGCGCCGGGGCCGAACAAGCCGCTCACCCCCATTTCTCGCAGGCGGGGCACGTCATCATCGGGCACAATGCCGCCAACAAAAACCTGCACGTTGGGCTGGCCGTTGGCGCGCAGCAGTTCCAGCACGCGCGGCACAAGAACCATGTGCGCCCCCGA
>CAYZNA010000297.1:0-5102 GCA_964478665.1 uncultured Anaerolineales bacterium | reverse complement strand
GCGTAGGCGACCCGCCGGGCGTAGGCGACCCGCCGGGCGTAGGCGACCCGCCGGGTCGCCCCTACTTCTGCCCGCAGGCGCCGGTCACCCGCGCCGAGATGGCGGTCTTTCTGGCAAGAGCGTTCGAGCTGCCGGCGCCGTAATAGTCGAGCGCGGCGCGGCAACCGCGCCCATCACCCAACCCGGAGGAACTCCTTTATGTCCGACCCAGCAATGGCACCCTACGGTTCGTGGAAATCTCCCATCACCTCCGATCTGATTGTGTCGGAGAGCATTGGCCTGGGCCAGATCCTGCTGGACGGCCCGGACGTGTACTGGACCGAGCTGCGCCCTTCCGAGGGCGGGCGCATGGCCGTGGTGCGCCGCCCCGGGCCGGACGGGCCGAACGAGGCCCTCACGCCGGCGCCCTTCAACGCCCGCACCCGCGTGCACGAATACGGCGGCGGGGCCTTCACCGTGCTGGACGGCGCGCTGATCTTCGCCAACTTCGCCGATCAGCGACTGTACCGGCTGGCGCCCGGCGCCGCCCCGCAACCGATCACCCCGGCCACGGCCCTGCGCTACGCCGACCTGCAGCACGACCGGCGGCGGGGCCGGCTGATCTGCGTGCGCGAGGACCACACCGCCCCCGGCCAGGAGGCGGTGAACACCCTGGCGGCCATCCCGCTGGACCGGGAGAGCGCGGGCGAGGTGCTGGTCTCCGGGGCCAACTTTTACAGTTCGCCGCGCCTCAGCCCGGACGGCTCGCGGCTGGCGTGGCTCTCGTGGAACCACCCCAACATGCCGTGGGACGGCTGCGACCTGTGGGTGGCGCAGGTGCTGGCCGGCGGCTCACTCGGCCCGGCGCAACACGTGGCCGGCGGGCCATCCGAGTCTATCTTCCAGCCGGAGTGGTCGCCGGCGGGCGAGCTGTACTTCGTCTCCGACCGCAGCAACTGGTGGAACCTGTATCGCTGGCGGGACGGCCACCTGCGGCAGGCGCTCTGCCCGCGCGCAGCCGAGTTCGGCGTGCCGCAGTGGCTGTTTGACATGAGCACCTACGGCTTCGAGTCGGCGGAGAGTTTGCTGTGCAGCTATACGGAGGGCGGCCGCTCCCATCTGGCCCGGCTGCACACCGGCACGCTGCAACTGACGCCGGTCGAAACGCCCTACGAGCACATCGCCAGCTTGCAGGTAACCCCGGGTCGGGCGGCGTTCATTGGCGGCCGGCCCACCGAGCCGGCTGCCCTGGTGCGGGCTGACCTGGCACCGGACGGCAGCGCCGCGTTCACCACCCTGCGCCGCAGCAGCGAAGTGAGGGTGGACCCCGGCTACATCTCCACGCCGCAGGCGATCGAGTTCCCCACCGAGGGCGGGCTGACCGCGCACGCCTTCTTCTACCCACCGCGCAACCGCGACTTTGTCGGGCCGGACGGGGAGCGCCCGCCGTTGCTGGTGCTCTCGCACGGCGGGCCGACCGGGGCCACCGGCAGCACGCTCAGCCTCGGGTTGCAGTACTGGACCAGCCGCGGCTTCGCCGTGGTGGACGTGAACTACGGCGGCAGCGCCGGCTACGGGCGGGAGTATCGCCAGCGGCTCAACGGCCAGTGGGGCGTGGTGGACGTGAACGATTGCGCCAACGCCGCGCACTACGTCGCCGGACGCGGCCTGGCCGACGCCGGGCGGCTGGCCATCCGCGGCGGCAGCGCCGGCGGCTACACCACGCTGTGTGCCCTCACCTTCCGCGATACGTTCAAGGCCGGCGCCAGCCACTTCGGCATCGCCGATCTGGAGGTGTTCGCCGGGGATACCCACAAGTTCGAGTCGCGCTATCTCGATTCGCTGGTTGGACCGTACCCGGAGCGCAAAGACCTGTACGCCGCCCGCTCGCCCATCCACTTCCTCGAGCGGCTGAACTGCGCCCTGATCCTGTTTCAGGGGTTGGAAGACAAGATCGTACCGCCCAACCAGGCCGAGATGATGTTCGAGGCGGTGAAGGCGCGCGGCCTGCCGGTGGCTTACCTGCCCTTCGAGGGCGAGCAGCACGGGTTCCGCCAGGCGCACAACATCAAACGCGCGCTGGACAGCGAGTTGTACTTCTATTCGCGGGTGTTCGGCTTCTCGCTGGCCGACCCGGTGCAGCCGGTGCCAATCGAGAACCTGGATTCAAATTAGACTCCAGCGCTGGCACGCGGCATCATGGTACCGCAGAACTCGAAAGAAGCCGACATTAACTGCGTTCACCACCTTGCATGAAAATCCGGCAGACCGAGGCGGTCTCGGAGACCGCCTCGGTCTATTTTCAGAGAGGGTTTACCCCCGCAGCCACACCTTGCAAACCTGATGATGTTTGTCCCAATCACCGGGGCAATCTGTCACTGCCCGCTTGCCGGTCGCGCCGGTACAATAGCCGGGTCAACTACCGCTGCGCGTTTGCCAGATTCCCACCAGACCTGTCAGGCCGGCTTTGCCGGCACCTCACAGGTCAATACCCGTCAACAGGAGGAACGAGCAATGACCCAGACTGCCGCCGATTCGTCTGCCCTGCCGGCGAGCAAATACGTGTACCTCTTTCAGGAAGTGAATCAGGCCGAGGCCAGTACCGGCGGAAGCTGGGAAGCGGTGCGCGGGCTGCTGGGCGGCAAGGGCGCCAACCTGGCCGAGATGACCCGCATCGGTGTGCCGGTCCCGCCCGGCTTCACCGTCACCACCGAGGCCTGCAACGCCTACCTGGCTGCCGGGGGCCAGTTCCCGACCGGCATGTGGGAGCAGGAGCTGGCCGCGCTCGAGGCGGTCGAAGAGGCCATCGGCAAAACCTTCGGAGACCCGCAGAACCCGCTGCTGGTCTCCTGTCGTTCCGGGGCCAAATTCTCCATGCCGGGCATGATGGATACCGTGCTCAACATCGGCCTGAACGACCAGACCGCGCAAGGCATGATTGCCCTGACCGGGGACGCGCGCTTTGTGTACGACGCCTACCGCCGGCTGGTGCAGATGTTTGGCAGCGTCGTGCTGGACGTGCCGGACGAGCCTTACGAAGAAGTGTTGACCTCCTTCCGGGTGAGCCGCGGGGTGGAGAGCGACTCCGACCTCAACGCCGACGACTGGCTCTCGGTGCTGCACGAATTCAAAGAGATCGTGCGCCAGCACACCGGGCGCGAGTTTCCCTCCGACCCGATCGAGCAGTTGAGGCTGGCCACCGAGGCGGTGTTCAAGTCGTGGAACGGCAAGCGCGCCATTGACTACCGCAACGCCGCCGGCATTCGCCACGACCTCGGCACCGCGGTCAACATTGTGACCATGGTCTTCGGCAATATGGGCGACGACTCGGCTACCGGGGTGGCCATGTCCCGCAACGCCTCCACCGGGGAGCCGGAGCTGGAGGGCGACTACCTCACCAACGCCCAGGGGGAGGACGTGGTGGCCGGTATCCGGCTGACCAAGCCGATCAGCCAGCTCGCAGCAGAAATGCCGGCGGCCTACGCCGAGTTCGAGGCCATCACCCGCCGGCTGGAAAAGCACTACCGCAACATGCAGGATATGGAATTCACCATCGAGCGCGGCAAGCTGTGGATGTTGCAGACCCGCGACGGCAAACGTACCGCCCAGGCGGAGGTGCGCATCGCAGTGGACATGGTGGAAGAGGGGCTGATCAACAAAGAAGAAGCCGTCCGGCGCGTCAAGCCGGAGCAAGTGGATTTCTTCCTGCACCCGCAGTTTGACATGGCGGCGCTCAAAGCCGGGCAGCGCATCGCCGCCGGGTTGAACGTCTCCCCGGGGGCAGCGGTGGGCATGGCCGCCTTCGACGCCAACACCGCCGAGAAGTGGGCCAAAGAGAAAAAGGTCCCGGTCATCATGGTACGCCCGGAGACCAGGCCGGACGACGTACACGGCATGCTGGCGGCGCAGGGCATTCTCACCAGCAAAGGCGGGCGCACCAGCCACGCCGCGTTAGTGGCCCGGCAGTTCGGCAAGCCGGCGGTGGTGGGCGCCAGCGCCCTGGATATTGACATGAATGCCCGCCTGCTGCGGGTGGGCGGGCTGATCGTGGAAGAGGGCGACTGGCTCTCAATTGACGGCACGCAGGGCGACGTTTACCTCGGCCAGTTGCCCACCGTGGTGCCGGACATCAGCAATCCCTATCTACTCAAGCTGCTGGGCTGGGCGGACGAGATTCGCCGCCTGGGGGTGTGGGCCAACGCCGACTATCCGCGCGACGCCCGGCGCGCCCGCGAATACGGCGCGCAGGGCATTGGCCTGTGCCGCACCGAGCACATGTTCTTCGAGACCGAGCGGCTGCCGCACGTGCAGCGAATGATCCTGGCCGCCACCCCCGAGGAGCGCAAGGCCGCCCTGGACATACTGCTGCCCTTCCAGCGCTCCGATTTCGATGGCCTGTTCCGCGCCATGGACGGGCTGCCGGTGATCATCCGCCTGATTGACCCACCCATGCACGAGTTCCTGCCCGGTCACGACGAGCTGTTGCAGCAAGTCACCGAGCTGCGCGTGACCGGCCGCGACGCCGGCCTGCTGGCCGAAAAAGAGAAGATGCTGGCGGCAGTGGGGGCCATGCGCGAGGCCAACCCCATGCTCGGCCTGCGCGGGGTGCGGCTGGGCATCCACATCCCCGAACTGACCACCATGCAGGTGCGCGCCATTCTGGAGGCCGCCAGCCAGTGCACGAAGGACGGCGTGAACGTGCACCCGGAGATCATGATCCCGCTCACCTCGCACGTCAACGAGCTCAAAGTGCAGCAAACCGCGCTGGAGGCCGAGGCCAAAAAGGTGATGGAAGAACAGGGCCTCACGGTGGACTACAAGTTCGGCACCATGATCGAGATCCCGCGTGCGGCTTTGACGATGCAGAAAATCGCAGAGTATGCTGATTTTATAAGTTTTGGTACCAATGACTTGACCCAGACCACGTTTGGTATTTCTCGTGATGACGCAGAAAAACACTTTCTCCTGGAGTACCTTGAACAGCAGATTCTCCCTGCCAACCCGTTTCAGGAAATAGACCGTGAAGGAGTTGGACGGCTAATGGAATTGGCAGTTGAGGAGGGACGGAGAGCGAAGCCCAACCTGGAAGCCGGAATCTGTGGCGAGCATGGCGGCGACCCCTC
>CAYZNA010000296.1:0-5147 GCA_964478665.1 uncultured Anaerolineales bacterium | reverse complement strand
CGAGCAGACCTCGCACGCCATTGCCAACGGCTACTTCGTGGGCACCATCAACCGCGTGGGACAGGAGAGTGAGTTCGGCCCGAACGACTACTACGGCGCCTCCTACTTCTGCGATCCGCGCGGTCAGTTCGTGGGCGAGGTTGCCTCCGACCGCGAGGAGCAGCTCATCGTCCGCGACCTCGACCTGGACCTGATCCGCGAGGTGCGCAACACCTGGCAGTTTTACCGCGATCGCCGCCCCGAACTGTACGGTGACATTGCGAACACATCTGCGGCGTAACCACTTACCAGTTACCACTTACCAGTTACTGGTAAGTGGTAACTGGTAAGTGTAACCTGCCTGCCGCCTACCAACACCATGAAACCTGCTCCCTTTGACTATGCGGCGCCCGCCTCGTTGGAGGAGGCCCTGGCGCTCAAGGCCCGCCATGGCGACGAGGCCAAATTCTTGGCCGGCGGCCAGAGCCTGATCCCGGCCATGAATTTTCGCCTGGCCCAGACTGCGCTGCTGATAGATTTGAACGGCCTGCCCGGGCTGGACTTCGTGCGCCAGGCCGGCGGCGGCGAGTTGCGCCTGGGCGGCCTCACCCGCCAGCGGCGGCTGGAGCGCGACCCGCTGGTGGCAGCGCACGCCCCGTTGCTGCACGAGACCATGCCCTTCGTGGCCCACCCCCAGATCCGCAACCGGGGCACGTTGGGCGGCAGCCTGGCCCACGCCGACCCGGCGGCTGAGTTGCCGGTGGTGGCCGTGGCCCTCGGGGCGCGCATCCGGGCGCAGTCGGTGCGCGGCGAGCGCTGGATCAGCAGCGAGGACTTCTTTCAGGGCTTCTTCACCACCGCTCTGGCCCCGGATGAGCTGCTGGTGGAGGTTGCCCTGCCCCCGCTGCCGCCCCGGACCGGCTGCGCCTTCACCGAGTTCGCACGCCGGCGCGGCGATTACGCCCTGGCCGGCGTGGCGGCGGTCGTCACCCTGGACGAGGCCGGCGCCTGCCGGTCGGCGCACCTGGTCTACCTCAACCTGGGAGCCGGCCCGGTGGACGCCCGTGGGGCCGCCGGCCTGCTGCTCGGAGAGCGCCCCTCGGAGGGGGTGATCGCGGCCGCGGCCGAGATGGCCGCCGGGCAGGAGATCATGCCTCTGGGCAGCGTGCACGCCTCACCCGAATATCAAAGCCACCTGGCCCGCGTGCTCACCCGGCGGGCGTTGGAGCAGGCGTTTGAGCGCGCGCGTTCGGGCGGGGCGTAAAGCGTGAATCGCGAATCGCGAATCGTGAGAAGTTTGAACCTCGATGAGTGAACTGCATGCCGTCCGGGTGACGGTCAACGGTCAGGAGTACCAGCGAGAGGTGGAGCCGCGCCTGCTGCTGAGCGACTTTCTGCGCCACGAGCTGGGGCTGAGCGGCACGCACGTCGGCTGCGAGCACGGGGTGTGCGGCGCGTGCACCATGCTGTTCGACGGGCAGGCTATCCGTTCCTGCCTCATGTTGGCCGTGCAGGCCCACGGTCACGCTCTGACAACGGTGGAGGGCCTCGCCCGCAGCCAGAGCGAGCTGCACCCGCTGCAGGAAGCCTTCCGCGAGGCCCACGCCCTGCAGTGCGGGTTCTGCACCCCCGGCTTCCTCATGACCTTATTGCCCTTTCTGGAGGAGAACCCCCGGCCCTCCGAAAGCGAAATCCGCGCCGCAATCTCCGGCAACCTGTGCCGCTGCACCGGCTACCAACACATTGTGGATGCGGTGAAGCTGGCGGCGAATAGTAAGTGGTAATTGGGGATTGGGAGCTGCGTGCTCCACGGGAATGACCTGCCATGCTTGAACCTCCCTACAGCCTGCCGGACCTGGCCGGCGCCCTGCGAAACGGCGACTTACCACTTACCACTTACCTCGCAGCGCTGGAGGCGCACTTCTCCGCGCGCGAGCCGGCCGTTCTTGCCTTCCTTCCCGAGCCGGACCGCTTCGACCGCCTGCGCCGGGAGGCCGCCGCGCTGCTGGAGCGCTACCCGGACCCGGACGCCCGCCCGCCGCTCTTCGGGGCCCCGGTCGGGGTGAAGGACATCTTCCACGTTGCCGGCTTCCCCACCCGCGCCGGCAGCCGGCTCCCCCCGGAGGCGCTGGCCGGGCCGGAGGCCGACTCGGTTCGGGCGTTGAAAGCGGCCGGGGCGCTGATCCTCGGCAAGACGGTCTCCACCGAGTTCGCTTATTTTGGCCCCGGCCCC
Source organism: uncultured Anaerolineales bacterium (assembly GCA_964478665.1). Classification (GTDB taxonomy): domain Bacteria; phylum Chloroflexota; class Anaerolineae; order Anaerolineales; family CAYZNA01; genus CAYZNA01. The sequence continues at coordinate 2,935 of CAYZNA010000296.1, read as the reverse complement.
ACTCGCAACCCGCACGCCCCGGACCACACCCCCGGCGGCTCCAGCAGCGGTTCGGCGGCGGCGGTGGCGGCCGGCCTGTGTCCGCTGGCGCTCGGCACCCAGACCATCGGCTCGATCATCCGCCCGGCGGCCTTTTGCGGGGTGGTGGGCTTCAAGCCCGGCTACGAGCGGGTATCCCGCGCCGGGGTGATCCCGCTCTCGCCCTCGCTGGATCACGTGGGGGTTTTTGCGGCGGAGGTGGCGGGAGTGGCGCTGGCGGCACGCGTGTTGGTTGGAGATTGGAGATTGGAGATTGGAGATCGAGGGCAGCCGGTGGTTATTGGAGATTGGACGCTTCGCGTGGGGATTGGGAATCTGGGGCGGCCGGTGGTGGGTGTGCCGGAGGGGCCGTATCTCGCGCGGGCCAGCGGGGAGGGGCTGGCGCATTTTCTGGCCGACTGCGACCGGCTGGCCGCGGCCGGCTACGAGGTCCGCGCCGCGCCGGCCATGCCGGACTTCGAGGCGATCCGCGAGCGACACAACTTGATCGTGGCTGCCGAGGCCGCGATGGTCCACCGCGAGTGGTATCCTCGCTACCGCGAGCTGTATCACCCCAGGACCGTCGCGCTCATCGAACGCGGCCTCACAATTACCACTCCCCAATTACAGACGGCTCTCCGCGGCCGCGACCAACTCCGTGACCAGCTCACCCGGCTGATGGACACCCACGGCCTTGACCTGTGGATTGCCCCCGCCGCCCCCGGCCCCGCCCCGCGCGGGCTGGAGAGCACCGGCGACCCGGTCATGAACCTGCCGTGGACCCACAGCGGCCTGCCGGCCGTGAACCTGCCCTCCGGCCACAACCCGGACGGGCTGCCGCTGGGCTTGCAGGCCGTGGGGCGTTGGGGGGCGGACGAGGAGTTGCTGGCGTGGGCCGGGCAGATGGAAGGGGGATTGGAGATTGGAGATTCGCGGCGGCATGAGTGCTATTAGCTGCGAGATTCGCCCCGGCGCGTACCACGACTCGGTGGTGCTGATGCAATTACAGCGCGGGCTGCTGGAGTTGCCCGGCGTGGCCGACGCCGGCGTGGTGATGGCCACCCCGGCCAACCGCGAACTGCTGCACGCAGCCGGCCTGCTGCCAGATGAGGCAGGCGCCGCCGGGCCGGACGACCTGCTGATCGTAGTCCGGGCCACGGACGAGGCCGCCGCGCGCGAGGCGCTGACGCAGGTGGACGCGCTGCTGGCTCGCCGCCGCGCCGCCGTGGAGCAGGAGTTCCGTCCGCGTAGCCTCGAGGGCGCGCTCAAGATACTGCCGGAAGCGGGCTGGGCGCTGGTCTCGGTCCCCGGCCGCTTCGCTGCCGGAGTGGCGCGGGATGCGCTGAGGCTGGGGCTGCACGTCTTTCTCTACAGCGACAACGTTTCGCTGGAGGACGAAATCGCCCTCAAGCAGCAGGCGCGCGCGAAGGGCCTGCTGGTCATGGGGCCGGACTGCGGCACGGCCATCATCAACGGCGTGGGGCTGGGGTTTGCCAACCGGGTCCGGCGCGGCGCGATCGGGCTGGTGGGCGCTTCCGGGACGGGATTGCAGGCCGTCACCGCCCGGATTCACGCGCTCGGGGCCGGGGTATCGCAGGCCATCGGCACCGGGGGCCGGGACTTGAAGTCGGAAGTCGGGGCGATCACCGCCCATCAGGGGCTGGACCTGCTGGCCCGCGACCCCGAGACGCGCGTCATCGTGCTGCTCTCCAAACCCCCCGCCCCGGATGTGGCGACCCGGCTGCTGGCGGCGGCCCAGGCCACGGGCAAGCCGGTGGTGGTGGATTTCCTCGGCTACCCGCCGCCCGCGCGCAGGGTGGGCAGTCTGCATTTTGCCACCGGGCTGAGCGAAACCGCCAACCTTGCAGTTGAGCTGTCTCGGAGAGATTGGAGATTGGAGACCGGAGATTCCAATCTCCGGTCTCCAATCTCTAATCTCTATCTGCGCGGCCTGTTCTCCGGCGGCACCCTCGCCTACGAAGCGACGCTGACCCTGAGCGCCACCCTCCACCCCCTGTACTCCAACACCCCAATTACCACTTCCCAATCACTCAAAGACCCCCTCCACAGCCAATTCCATACCCTCCTCGACCTCGGCGCGGACGAATTCACCGTGGGCCGGCTGCACCCGATGCTGGACAACGACCTGCGCATCCGCCGTCTGCGGCAGGAGGCCGCCGACCCCGAGGTGGGTATGATCTTGCTGGACGTGGTGCTGGGGGAGGGGGCGCACCCCGACCCGGCGGGGGAGTTGGGGCCGGTTATCAAGGATGTAATTGGTAAGCGGGGAGTGGGGAGCGGAGATTCGAGACTGCGAAGCGCCCCGGTGGGGTTGGAGATTGTGGCGATGGTGGTGGGGACGGAGGCGGACCCGCAGGGGTTGGCGGGGCAGGTGGAGCGGCTGCGGGAGGCCGGGGCGACCGTCTTCGCCGATCCGGACGAGGCCCTCGGCCACGTCAGCGGGCGCTTCGCCCACCCTTCCCGGGACGGGGTTCCCCCGGTGGCGCTCGACCGCTTCCGGCAATCCCCGCTGGCGGCGATCAATCTGGGGCTTGAGTCGTTTTATGACAGCCTCATGGCGCAGGGGGCAAGAGCGGTTCATGTTGACTGGAAACCACCGGCGGGGGGGAATGAGAAGATGGCGGCGATATTGGCGAGGATGAAGGGCAAGTAACCTGTGATAGACTCAAGCCCTGAAGGAGGTGTTTCATGTCCTACAGCGCTTCACCCACACATATATTGACCACCGTTGCCGGGACGTTGGTAGCAAGGCAGAAATACTCAAGCATAGAAGAAGCCTTGCGCGAACTCGCGCTTTCGGCAGTGCGGGAGAAAACCGCGTATTACCGACGACGAATTCGCCGATTGGAGCGCAAGCACGCGACTGATTTCGACACGTTCACCGCTCGGTTGAAGG
>CAYZNA010000295.1:0-5177 GCA_964478665.1 uncultured Anaerolineales bacterium | reverse complement strand
GGGGGGGGGGGTGGGGGGGCGGGGGGGGGGACGGGGGCATGGGGGGGCCCGCGCTACGGCCGTGGGCGGCGACGCGGGCATGGGGACGCGGGCATGGGGATGCCCGCGCTACGGCCGTGGGACGCGGGCATGGGGACGCGGGCGTGGGGATGCCCGCGCTACGCCGGTCTTTGCGAATCTGCGCGTTGTGGTTTAGACTCGGCGCGAGGGGGGACGGGACGGGCATCATGGGAGGACCCTCATGCGCGCATTGATTACCGGCGGGGCCGGCTTCATTGGCAGTCATCTGGCGGAGGCGTTGCTGGCCCCCGATAGCGGCAAGCGGGGGCTGGCCCCCGGACACCGCGTCAGCGTCGTGGACGACCTTTCCACCGGCCGCTTTGAGAATGTGGCGCACCTGACCGAGCGCCCCGCTTTCCAGTTTGTGTACGAGACCGTCACCAACGAGCTGGTGATGGACCGGCTGGTGAGCGAGTGCGAGGTGGTCTTTCATCTGGCGGCCGCGGTGGGGGTGAAACTGATCGTCGAGCGCCCGGTTCATACCATAGAGACCAACATCCTGGGCGCGGAAGTGGCGCTCAAGCTGGCCCGCCGCTATCGCCGCAAGTTGGTGATCGCCTCCACCTCCGAGATCTACGGCAAGAGCAACGAGCCGCTGTACCGCGAGGATAGCGACCGGGTGCTGGGTCCCACCACCCGCAGCCGCTGGAGCTATTCCGATTCCAAGGCGGTGGATGAGTTTCTGGGGCTGGCGTACCACAAGCAGTACGGGTTGGAGGTGGTGATTCCGCGCTTTTTCAACACGGTGGGGCCGCGCCAGAGCGGGGCATACGGCATGGTGCTGCCGCGCTTCGCGAAGCAGGCCGTTGCGGGCGAGCCGCTGACGGTGTACGACGACGGGCAAATGACTCGCTGCTTCTGCAACGTACGCGACGTGGTGCGGGCGGTGATCGGGCTGGCGGAATCTCCGGCGGCGGTGGGCGAGATTTTCAACGTTGGCTCGCAGGAGGAGATCACCGTGCTAGATCTGGCCCGGCGGGTGATTGCCCGCAGCGGCAGCCGCTCGGAGATTCGCCTGATTCCCTACGAGCAGGCCTACGAGCCGGGCTTCGAGGACATGCGCCGCCGCATGCCCGACATCAGCAAGATCCGGGCGACCACCGGCTGGCAGCCGGAAATCCCGCTGGACCAGACGCTGGATGAGGTGATTGAGTACGAGCGGCGGAGGTTGGCGGCTGGCGGGTAGCGGTTGGCGGCTGGTGGGTGGTAATTGGTAATTGGTGATTGCGCAGCCCGCGGTGCTCATCCGCGTTCATCACCTTCGGTGGTTCAACGTTCAACGTTCAACGTTCATCATGCCCCTCACCCGTTTTCTGCCGGCGTTGCTGGTTTCTGCTTTCACTTCGTTTGCGCTGACGCCGCTGGCGTTGAGGCTGGCGCGGCGGCTGGGGTTTGTGGACCGGCCGGGGGCGCGTAAGCTGCATCTGGCGCCGGTGCCGCTGCTGGGCGGGCTGGCGATGTATCTGGCGCTGCTGGCCGGCGGGCTGGTAGCCCTGACCGGCGCGGGCACGCTGCGCGAGCTGCTGGGCTTCTGGGCCGGGGCCACGCTGCTGGTCGGGCTGGGGCTGTGGGATGACCGGCGCGCGCTCAGGCCGGCGGTCAAGGTGGGTGGGCAGTGCCTGGCGGCCGGGCTGCTGATTCTGGGCGGGATTCAGGTGCGGCTGCTGGGCGGGGCCTGGGATGCGCTGCTCAGTCTGCTGTGGGTGGTGGGCATTTGCAACGCGCTGAATCTGATGGATAACATGGACGGGCTGGCGGCCGGGGTGGCGGCCATTGCCAGCGGCTGGTTTTTGCTGCTGGCGGCCGGGCAGGGGCAGGCGCTGGTGGGCACGCTGGCAGCGGCGCTGCTGGGGGCGTCGCTGGGTTTTCTGTACTACAACCTATCGCCGGCTACGATTTTTATGGGCGACGCCGGCAGTCTGGTGTTGGGCTTTTTGCTGGCAGTGCTGGGGGTCAAGTTGCGCTTCCCCGGCCATCCGCTGGCCTCTACGTGGTCGGCGCCGATTCTGGTGCTGGGGGTGCCCATTCTGGATACGGCGCTGGTGGTGATCTCGCGCTGGCGGCGGGGGCAGCCGTTCTGGCTGGGGGGCAAGGATCATTTTTCGCACCGGCTGGTGGCGCGGGGGGTGGACCGGGGGCGGGCGGTGTTCACGCTGTATCTGCTGGCCGGGCTGGCCGGGGCGCTGGCGCATCAGGTGAGCGCCTCCCCACCGCTGGTGGCGAATCTGCTGTTTGCAGGGGCGGTACTGCTTGGGGCGGGACTGATCGGGTGGGCGGAGACCGGGCGCGCGGTAGATGACTGAGGCGTTCCCTGGCCGGCTACACGTCAGTTCAGCAGCCTCTTGAGATCGTCCAGGCGGGTGGCGAATTGTTCGATGGCGAGGGTCATAACTCATCCCTTCTGGCCGGGCCGGGGGCGATTGTGTGGCTGGAGGCCGGACACGGGTCGGGCCGGGGAAATGCCTCCGCGCGCCGGGCGGCTCCGGGGGAGGGCGAAGCGGCTCCCACAGCAGGAGATGTTGGGGCGGAGAAGCGGCCTCCGCTGGAATGAGCGGCTAGAATTCCTCAATGGGACGGGAGAGCAGCGCTACCAACAGTTTCACGGCGTTTTCTACGTCCCGGATGTCCACCACTTCTGAGACGGTGTGCACGTAGCGGCAGGGGATGGAGAGGCAGCCGGCCGGCACCCCGGCGCGGGTGATCTGGATGGCGGCGGCGTCGGTGGAGCCGCCTTCCAGCACTTCCATCTGGTAGGGCAGCCCGGCGGCCTCCGCCCCGGCGACCATCCACTGTACCACGCGCGGATCGGCCAGCATGCCGTCGTCGCGCACTTTGACCGCCGGGCCTTTGCCCAGCGCCACTTCCATTTTGAGGCCTCTGGGGGTGTCGCCGTTGGCGGTCACGTCCACGGCAATGCCCACGTCGGGGTCCAGCCCGAAGGCGGAGGTGCGCGCGCCGCGCAGCCCTACTTCCTCTTGCACGCTGAAGACAGCCTGGACCTCGTGCGGCGTTTCTTTGAGGGCGCGCAGGGTTTCGATGAGCACCGCCACACCGATGCGGTCGTCCATGCTTTTGGCCGCCAGCCGGTGGCCCATGTCCACGAAGGGGCGGTCCATGCCGGCCGCGTCGCCGACCTTTAGCTTGCAGGTCTGGCGGCTGGTGGCGCCGCTGTCAATGAAGAGCTGGGCGATGTCGGGCGTTTTGCTTGTGTCGCTGCGTTTTTCTTCGCCGATGACGCCGACGGTTCCATCGGCGAAGCGCACGCGGTTGCCCACCAGGGTGTGGGCGCGCAGCCCGCCCAGCGGTAGGAAGCGGGCAAAGCCGTTCTCGTCCACGTGGGTGACCATCACGCCGATTTCGTCCATGTGGGCGGAGAGCATCACCTTCTTGCCCGTGGCGGCGCCCCGGTTGACCACGGCGATCAGGCTGCCCATGGGGTCCACCGAGATGTCGGGGGTCAGGCCTGCGATCTCGGCCCGGATGATTTCGCGGATCTGGCTTTCGTGGCCGGAGGGGCCGTAGGTTTCAGTGAGCTTCTGAATGAGGGGTTTCATCTGGCATCCAGTTCCTTCTCCCAATCGGGTGACGGGTTCATTTCGAGATCAATCCTCGCCAGCATGGCTTTCAACCAGCCCGAGGCAGCGATGATCGCATCTTCCGGTTCCGCTTCGCGGTTCAGTCGGTTATCCATGACCAATTGGACGCGGCGAAAAGTCTGAATGTCAACCAGAACGGCGGTTGGCTCGCCGTGCTGATACAGGATGGGGAATCTCTCCGGGGCAAAAGTCAGAATCTCAGCCATACGTCCCTCCATGTGCTCACCAATGATGCCATGATAGCACGACCCGCCACCGGCGACCGCTACCGCGACCCGCGCTGTAGGGTCTCTGGCGTCAGGTCCTCCAGCGCCGCCCGGGCCAGCCGCAGGGTGTTACGCCAGTCTTCCACGTTGACGTGGGCCAGGGCGGTGTGCAGGTAGCGCCCGGGGGTGGAGAGGGCCACGGCGGGAATGCCGGCGCGGGTGAGGTGCATGGCGGCGGCGTCGGTGCTGCCGCCGCCCGGCTGGCGAATCTGGTAGGGGATGCCGTGGCGTTCGGCGGTCTGGATCAGGTGTCGCACCAGCCCGGGGTGGTGCAGCGCCCCCCGGTCGGCCACGTAGATGGCCGGGCCGGCGCCCAGACGGGTGTTGTAGCTGGCGTGCTCTTCCCCGTCGTGGGCCGGCAGGTCATTGGCCGGGGTGACGTCGAGGGCGATGGCGGCCTGCGGATCGAAGGCGAAGGCGGCCACGCGCGCGCCGCGCAGCCCGACTTCTTCTTGCACGGTGAAGGCAGCGCACAGGTCCACCGGGAGCGGGTCGCCGCGCAGCAGTTCGATCAGCGCCGCGCAGCCCAGCCGGTCGTCGAGGGCCTTGCCCCGCAGGGTGGGGCCGAGGCCGGCAAACCCGGCCTCCCACGCGCCCCGGTCGCCGATCTTGACCAGCGCCTTCGCCTCATCGGCGCTGCCGGCGCCGATGTCTACCCGCAGGGCGTCGAACTTGATCGGCCGCTCGCGCTCGGCAGCGTCCATCAGGTGGACCGGTTTGGCGCCGATCACGCCGGGGACGCGATTGGCCCCCACCCGGACCGGCTTGCCGAGCAACTGGCGCTCGTCCACGCCCCCCACCGGCTCGATGATCAGCGTGCCGTCGCCGGCAACTCCCATCACCATGAAGCCGACCTCATCCATGTGGGCGGCGACCATCACCCGCAGCCCGCTGTGCGGGCGACCCGGCGGGTCGTCGTACGGGCGACCCGGCGGGTCGTCGTACGGGCGACCCGGCGGGTCGCCCCTACCATTGACCCGACCGTTTTTGCGGGCCAGAACGTTGCCCAGGGCGTCCACCCGAATCTCGCCGGCGTGGCCCTCGATGGCTTCCAGCACAAGTTTGCGCACCTCGCCCTCGTCGCCGGAGACGGCGATGGCTTCCGACAGGCGGCGCAACAGATCAAGGTCAAGAGTGGTCTGGGTCATGGTGGTTCCGCAGATGCCGGGGATTAGAGATTGGAGATTGGAGATTGGAGATTGAGAGCATTCGGTAATTCTCAGGCCGGAGCATGGATGGCGAGCACCCGCATGCG
>CAYZNA010000294.1:0-5190 GCA_964478665.1 uncultured Anaerolineales bacterium | reverse complement strand
GTGTTTCGGCGGCTGGTGGGAGAGAATGAGGCGGTGTTGGGTAGAGCAGTGTTGGCGGAGGGGCGCGCGCCACTCCGCTAACACTGCGTGGCGCACTACGAACGTATCGCCGCGGAGTACTCCTGTGCGGGGTGCGCGCCACTCCGCTAACACTGCGTGGCGCACTACGAACGAATCGCCGCCGGATGTAACATTGTCGAGCCAGTAACTGGCCACTGGTTACTGACAACTGGAAACTGGTAAGCGCCAGAGGGGGCAACTTTGAACCTGCACTGGAGCAACATCCTCACCCTCACGCTCGGCCTGCTGGCTCTGTTCCTGAGCTGGCAGCGGGTGGAGCGGCGCCGGCGCGGGGTGGTCGCGCTGATCCTGATCGGCCCGATCTGCTTTCTGGTCTATCGCTGGACCGTGTACCGGGGACAATACGCCGAGGCCGCCGTGGCCCTCGGACTGGCGCTGGCGCTGGCAGCCGGCTACTGGCTGGCCTGGGGACGCAAGCACCCGCCCGGCAGCAGCGACAGCATCAAGGTGTGGGGGCAAGAAGAATAACGTTGAACGTTGAACGTTGGAACGTTCAACGTTCCAACGTTCAACGCTCTGGAGGGCGTATGGATTTCGCACTGAATGAGGAACAACGCATGTTCCTCGACCTGTTTGAGGACTTTGCCGCGAAGGAAGTGGCGCCGGTGGCCGAAGAGACCGACCGCGAGGAGACGCTTCCGCCCGAGCTGCTGCGCAAGGCGGCGGCTCAGGGCTTTCTGGGGGCCACCCTGCCGGAGGATTACGGCGGGGCCGCGCTGGACTCGCTGAGCTACTGCCTGCTGCTGGAGAGCCTGGCCCGTCACTGCCTGTCCACCGCCATCACCCTGGCCAGCCACGTCTCCCTGGCGGGGACCACGATTCTGCTGGGCGGCAGTCCGGCGCAAAAGGAGCGCTTTTTGCCCGCGCTGGCCGCCGGCGAGGCCATCGGCTGCTATCTGCTCAACGAGCCGGAGGCCGGGGGCGACCCTCGCGCCCTCACCACCTTCGCCCGGCGGGAGGGGGATGGGTACACGCTGAACGGCCTCAAGACGTGGGGAGCCAACGCCGGCATCGCCGGGCTGTTTGTGGCCCTGGCGAAGACCGGACCGCGCGAGACCGACCTTTCCGCCTTCGTGATCGAGCGCGGCGCCCCCGGCCTCACCGTGGGCTACCGCGAGCCGACCCTGGGCCTGCGCGGTGTGCCCTTCAACACCGTTTACCTGGAGGATTGCCGCTCGCTGGCCGAGAACCGGCTGGGCGACGAGGGGGGCGCCGGCCCGCTGGTTGCGGCGGTCTCCACTCACCTGCGGCTGGCCCTGGCGGCCGCCGCGCTGGGAGCCGCGGAGAGCGCGCTGGACCTGGGCATGCGCTTCGCGGTGGAGCGCAAGCAGTTCGGCGTCTCCATCGCCACCAAAGGCGCCATGCAGACCTACTTCGCCGATACCATGCTGGATATCGAGTCCCTGCGCCATCTGGTGGGGCACGCCGCATGGCTGGCCGGCGGCGGCCAGGCCTATGGCCACGCCGCCAACCTGGCCCGGCTCAAGGGCGGGCAAGTGGCGCGAGACGCCGCCAACAAAATGCTACAGGTGCACGGCGGTTACGGCTTTTCCGACGAATACACCATCTCCCGCATCCACCGCGACGTGCGCGCCCTGCGGCTGATGGGCGGCAGCGACGAGGCCTTGCGACCCGAAATCGCGTTGCCAGAACTGGCGCGGCTCGGGCTGCCCGTGGCCGCCGGCTGAAGCGAGGAACCGAGCATGGACTTCACCTTCAAACCCGAACACGTCGCCCTGCGCAAAATGCTGCGCGAGTTCGCCGAGGAAGAAGTGCGCCCGCGGGCGAAGGCGCTCGACCGCAGCGGCCGGTTCGACCCGGCCCTGCTGAAAATGATGGCCGATCTGGGCCTGTTCGGCGTCCCCTGGCCGCAAGAATACGGCGGCATGGGCGCTGGCGAGATCGGCTACTGCATCCTGATGGAAGAGATCACCCGCGTGTGCTCCTCCACTTCCACCCTGCTGGGCGCCCACATCGGCATCGCCGGCATGTCCATCTATCTGGACGGCTCGGAGGACCTCAAGCGCCGCTATCTGGTGGACATCGCCACCGGGCGCAAGATCGCCGCCTTTGCCCTCACCGAGCCGGGGGCCGGCTCCGATGCCGCCGGGATTCAACTGCGCGCTACCCCGGAAGGCGACTCCTATTTTCTGGACGGCGGCAAAATGTGGATCACCAACGGCCCCATCGCCGACCTGATCTCTGTGCTGGCCGTCACCGATCCGGCCCTGGGGCCGCACGGCGGGCACACCGTGTTCGTGGTCGAGCGCGGGCAGGAAGGCTACTCCAGCGGCAAGCCAGAGCGCAAGATGGGCCTGCACGGCAGCCCCACCTCTTCCCTCAACTTCGACGGCGTGCGTGTGCCGCGCGAGAATGTGGTGGGGGCGGTGGGCATGGGCTTCGCCACCTTCATGAAAACGCTCGACCTGGGCCGGCTGACCGTGGGCGCCGCCTCACTGGGCGGGGCGCAGGCCTCGCTGGAGCAGGCCATGCGCTGGGCCGCCAGCCGCAAGCATCACGGCCGCCCCATTGCTGAACTTCAGTCGGTGCACTTCATGATTGCCGACATGGCCGCCGAAATCGAGACCCTGCGCGCCATGGTGTACCGCACCGCGTGGATGGTGGACGACGGCCAACCTATCGGTCGCGAGACCGGCATTTGCAAACTGTACGGCTCCGAAGTGGCCTCGCGCTGCGTGGACCGCGCCCTACAAATCCACGGCGCACTCGGCCTGTCGCGCGACCTGCCGGTGGAGCGCGGCTGGCGCGACTCGCGCATCAGCGAAATCTTCGACGGCACCAACGAAATCCAGCGCATTGTCATCTCCGGTCACATGTTTCAGGAGCTGGGCGTGCGCATTCGACCGTAAGTGCGTTGAACGTTTGAACGTTGAACGTTTGAACGTGAAACCGTGAGAAGGACTATCCCCGTGAAGATACTTGTCCCCCTGAGAGTAGTGCTCGACCCGGCCGGGTTCGTGGTCAACCGCCGGGCGCAGCGGGTGTTTGTCAACCGCGAAGAGTACCTCACCAACCCTGCCGACCGCTGCGCGCTGGAAGCCGCCGTGGCGCTGGCGGAGGCCGATGGCGCCGAACTGGTCGCCGCCTGCGTGGCGCCGCCCTACGCCGAGCCTGCCCTGCGCGAGGCGCTGGCCCTGGGCGCCACGGCCGCCTACCGGTTGGACCTGCCCGGGGCCGCCGTGGATGAGGCGCTGGCGGCGCGCGCCCTGGCCGCACTGGTGAGCTACCTCGGCGGCGCAGACCTGATCCTGACCGGGGCCTCGGCCCCCGACGCCCCCGGCGGGCAGACCGGCCCCCGGCTGGCGGAGCTGCTGGGCTGGGCCTTCCTGGGGCGGGCGTGGCGCCTGGCGCCGGCCCCGGACGGCGGCCTGACCGCGGTCCGGCGCCGGGGCAACGCCTGGGAGCAGGCGCGAAGCGTGCCCCTGCCGGCGGTGGTCACCATCCCGGCCGGCGCCAACAAGCCGCGCCTGCCCAACGGCGCCCGGCTGATAGAGGCCTACGCGCCCGGCGCTCCCCTGTCCGTCCTCACCCCGGCCTATCTGGGCCTGAGCGAAGGCGCCCTGGAGCCGAAGGCCCCCTATGGGCAAGCCACCGTTTCCCTCGCCGGGCAGGTCTTCCCGCCCGAACGGCGGCCCGGCCACCGCCCGCAGGGCAGCCTGCCCCAGATCGCCGCCGCCCTGGCCCGCACCCTCTAACATCTGGAGTCACCCCATGGACCTCTCCGACCTCGAAGCCCTGCTGGGCGAAAGTCTGGAAACCGCCGCCCCGCGCGACGTGTGGGTGATGCTGGATGGGCCGGCGGCCCTGCCGCTGCTCGGTCGCGCCCGGCTGCTGGCCGACTCGCTGGGCGCTTACGTGCGCGCCGGGCTGTTGAGCAATGATCTCTCCCCGCAGGAGGCCATCGCCTGCGGGGCGGATTACGCCATCCCCCTCTCCCCCACCGCGCCGGAGGATGCGCCCCAGGCCCTCGGCGCGCTGTTCGTCGAGCACAAGCCGGAAGTGCTGCTGCTGCCGGCCGGACCGGGGTGGAACGAGGCCGCTGCGCGCCTGGCGGCCCGGTTGGATGGCGGCCTGGTGACAGACGCCTTCAACCTGCGTCTGGACGAATCCACCCGCGCCATAACCGCCTCGCAATGGGTCTACGATGGCGATGACGGCCTCGACCTGACCGTGACCGCCCCCACCCGCATCTTTACCCGCGGCCCGGCCCGGTTCCCGGCCCGCTACCCCGACCCCAACCGCTTCGGGGAGGCGCTGCCTGCCCCCGAGGACGCTAATCGGGGGCCTGCCCCCGAGCCGGAACCCCCTGCCCCGCAGCCGGCCGTGATCGGCCCGGCGGAGGCCTTTGCCCCGCCCCCGACGCCGCTGCGCAAAGCGCGGCGCATTGTCTCGGTTGGCCGGGCGGTGAAAGACGAAGCCACGTTGGGGCTGGCCAGGGCGCTGGCCGCCCGCCTGGACGCCCATCTGGCCGGCGACCGCGGCGCCCTCGACCGGGGCTGGATCGCCCCCGAGCAGGTGATCGGGGTCAACGGCGAGACCGTAGTGCCGGACCTGTATTTTGCGCTCGGCGTGCGCGGCGACCCGGCCCACGACGCCGGCATGGAGGGCGCGCGCCGCATCATCGCCGTGCACCCCGACCCCGCCGCCCCTTTCCTCGCCCGCGCTGACCAGGCCATCGTGGCCGACCCGGCCGAATTCCTGACCGCGTTGCTTCAGGCCCTGGGTTGACGGCGCCCCGGCGGCTGACCTGCCGCAGACCGCCAACTTGCTGCCCGGCCTGACCGTGACCGCACGGCGAGCGTTCGCCAGCAGGGGCGCGGCTATCGCGCCGTGTGGGGCGCGGCGCGCGAGGACGGGGCCTCCGTGGTGGTGATCTGGCGCGAGACCGCCGGGCTGGACCTGCCGGCCGAAGCCGCCTTCATCCGCGAGACGGTGCTGGCCCCCGATACCTTCGGCAATCGGGGGCTGGCTGGAGCAGCGCCGGGGCGGGTGTACATCAACGGCGACTCGCACATCCCCGGCGCGCGGGCGGTGGAGGCGGTGTTTGCCGGGGCGATGGGGTGAAGCCGATAACTTATGCCCCGACGC
>CAYZNA010000293.1:601-5197 GCA_964478665.1 uncultured Anaerolineales bacterium | reverse complement strand
GGGCAGCAATCCGTAGGGGGCGCATCCCGATGCGCCCCGTTGGCGGAAGAAAGGCGCCCGGCCAGGTGTTGCCGGCCACGGGTTTTTCGGATAGGCCTTCAGGAAGGGGAGGGTAGAGCGATGATCGTTGCCGAACAGAAACCACTTGCCGAGATTCAGGGCCTGCTGGATTCGGCGGAACGAGTGCTGATTGTGGGTTGCGGCACCTGCGTGACGGTGTGCTTCGCCGGCGGGGACAAAGAGGCCGGGATTCTGGCTGCCTCCCTGCGCATGAAGACCCGCCTGGAGAACGATCCCCGCGACGTGACTCACGTCACCGTCCAGCGGCAGTGCGAGTGGGAATATCTGGACGCCATCGGCGAACAGGTGCAGGAGGCCGACGCGGTGATCTCGCTGGGTTGTGGGATCGGCGTGCAGGCCCTGGCCGAGCGCTACCCGCAGGCGATTGTGGTCCCCGGCCTGAACACCGCCTTCATGGGCATGCCGCTGGAGCAGGGCGTGTGGGCCGAGCGCTGCCAGGCCTGCGGCTCGTGCATGCTCGGGCTGACCGGCGGCATTTGCCCCATCGCCCGCTGCTCCAAGCAACTGCTGAACGGCCCGTGCGGCGGCTCGGACGACGGCCACTGCGAGGTGGACCCCAGCATTGAGTGTGCCTGGCAACTGATCTACGACAAACTCAAGTCGCAGAAGCGGCTGCACCTGCTGATGGAGATCACCCCGCCCAAGGACTGGCGCACCAGCCGCGACGGCGGGCCGCGCAAGATTGTACGCGAAGACCTGAGACTGCCCGTAGTGGGAGGTGCCTCATGAGTGGGCTGAACGGCTACAAATCCGGCTCCAACCTGGAAAAAGTGCTGAAGAACGGCCACTTCGCCGTGACCGCTGAACTCGGCCCGCCCAAAAACGCCGACGCCGAGGTGATCCGCAAAAAGGCCGCCGTATTGAAGGGCTACTGCGACGCGGCCAACATCACCGACAACCAGACCGCCATCGTGCGCATGTCCTCCATCGGCGCGGGCGCGCTGGCCGTGCAGCAGGGGCTGGAGCCGGTGATTCAGATGACCGGCCGCGACCGCCACCGTCTGGGGATGGCGTCCGACCTGCTGGGCGCCTATGCCCTCGGCATGCGGAACCTGCTGTGCCTCTCGGGCGACCACCAGTCTTTCGGCAACCATCCCCAGGCCAAGAACGTGCACGACATGGATTCGATCCAGTTGGTGCAGATGGTGGTCGGGCTGCGCGACGCGGCCTGCTTCCAGTGCGGCGAGGAAATCAAAGGGATCAACCCGCGCTTCTTCGTCGGCGCGGCCGAGAACCCCTTCAGCGACCCGTTCGACTGGCGGCCCTTCCGGCTGGGCAAGAAGGCCAGGGCCGGGGCCGATTTCATCCAGACCCTGTTGATCTACAACCTGCCCAAATTCCGCGAGTTTATGAAACGGGTGGTGGACCTGGGGGTGCACGAGCAGGTGTACATTCTGGCCGGCGTGGGGCCGCTCAAGACCCCCGGCGCCGCCCGCTACATGCGCGATAAGGTCCCCGGCATGGACGTGCCGGAGGAGATCGTGGCCCGCATGGAGGCCGCCGGGCAGGGCATCGAGGACAAAAAAGCGAAGGCGGCCGCCAACCGCGAGGAAGGCATCAACATCTGCGTGGAGATCATTCAGCAGATGCGCGAGACTCCGGGCGTGGCCGGCGTGCACATCATGGCCATTGAGTGGGAAGAGGCGGTGCCGATCATCACCGAACGGGCCGGGTTGTTGCCCAGGCCGGTGGTAGCGTGAAGCGTGGCGGGTGGGCATGGGGCGACGCCCCTGCTCCACCCGCCACGCTCCACGAAGGAGCGACAATGCCAATCACCGAACTGAAAACCGACCTCGCCGAGCGCATTCGCGCCCGGACCGGCGAAAACGTCTTCCTGTGCTACCAGTGCGTCAAGTGCACCTCCGGCTGCCCGCTGGCGACCTACTTTGACCTCACCCCCAATCAGGTGCTGCGCGCCGCCCAGTTGGGGCAGGCAGAGCTGGCTCTACAGGCCCGCACCCCGTGGCTGTGCGCCGCCTGCCAGACCTGTACCACCCGCTGCCCGCAGGGCATTGACGTGGCAAAGGTGATGGACGCCCTGGCGACCATGGCCCTGGCCGAAGGCCTCAGCCCGAAGGTGCCCGAAGTGGCCCTGTTCAACAAAGTCTTTCTGCGCGACGTCAACCTGCTGGGCCGACTCTACGAGCTGGGCCTGATTGCCGAAATGAACCTGCGCACCGGCCAGCCGCTCAAAGACGTGGGCATGGGGCTGGAGATGCTGCGCAAAGGCAAGCTCAAAGTGCTGCCGGAAATTGCCCGCCCGGCCCACAGGCCCAACGGCAAAAAGGCGCAGCCGGCGCCCAATCAGGTGGCCTATTACCCCGGCTGCACGCTGCACTCCACCGCGGTCGAATTCGACCTCTCCACCCGCTCCGTGTGCCGGGCGCTCGAGATCGAACTGGTGGAGCCGGAGGGCTGGCTGTGCTGCGGCGCCTCCGCCGCCCACCGCATTGACTCCGATGCTGCCGTGCGGCTGCCCATGCAGACCCTGGCTCTGATCCAGCAGGATGGCTTCCGCGAGGCGGCCCTGCCCTGCGCCGCCTGCTTCAACCGCTTCCGCACCGCCCAGCACGAACTGGCCGCCGACCCCGAGCTGCGCACCCGCATCGCCGGGCAGGTTGGGTCGGAGGCCGGCATGGAAGTGGCCGTGCGCTCCATGCTCGATTTTGTGGTCGAGCGGGTCGGGCTGGAGGCCGTGGGCGCAAGGGTCACCCGGCCGCTGGAGGGGCTGAAAGTTGCCTGCTACTACGGCTGCCTGCTCACCCGCCCGCCGGAGATCACCGGCGCAAAGGACCCCGAGTACCCGATGGCCATGGACCACCTGATGACCGCCCTCGGCGCCACCCCGCTGGATTGGGGAGGCAAGACCTCCTGCTGCGGCGCTTCGCTCTCCCTCACCCGCACCGACATCGTGCTCGACCTGAGCGCCCGCATTCTGGACGAGGCCCGCGCCGCCGGCGCCGACGCCGTGGCGGTGGCCTGCCCGCTGTGCCACGCCAACCTCGACGGGCGGCAGCACCAGATGCCTCACCCCTCCCCCCTCTCCCTGGGGGAGAGCGGAGAGGGGTTGGCGGTGGGGGGGGGGGTCCCCGTGCTCTACTTCACCCAACTCATGGCGCTGGCCTTTGGCCTGGGCGAAAAGGCCGCCGCGCTGGCAAAGAACATGGTTGACCCGCGGCCGGCGCTGGCCGAGAAGGGCGTGACGCTATGAAAATGACCATTGACCGCAAGCTGTGCGACCACGTGCTGCCGGCCTGCGAACAGTGCTTTGGCCGGCTGATGCGCAACCCGCTGGGCGAGGACCGGCACTGCATCACCGAGTTTGTGGACGACGGCAACCCGGACCTCTCGCTGCGGATGATCTACGACGATTCCGAAGAGCAGCTCTTCCTCACGCCGGAAGACCGGGAGCAAATCGCCAATTGGGGCTGGTCGCTGTTCGTGCGCGTGCCGCCCCGCATGTATCGCGGCGGATAGATGCGCGTCCTGCTGCTGGCCGACGTGCACGCCAACTGGGAGGCGTTGCTGGACCTGCAGCGCGACGAGCGCCGCGCGGATGCGTTGCTCTTTGCCGGGGACGCCGTGGGCTACGGCCCCGACCCGGTCCCGTGCGCCCGCTGGCTGCTGGCCAACGCCACCGGGGCCGTGCAGGGCAACCATGACCACGCGGTTTCCAGGCCTGAGGGGTCTCTGGGGATCTGTCAGGCCTTCCCCCCGGACCTGGCCGAAGCCGCCGTGGCGACCCTGACCCACACCCGGACCCTGCTCTCGCCCCCGGACCTTGCCAGGCTGGGCGGCTGGCCGCTTTCTGCGGTCGTACCCCTCGGGGGGACGCGCTTCTACCTGGCACACGGCACCCCGGCTGCCCCCCTTACCGGGGACCTTAACCCGGCCACCTGCCCGGAGGCCGGGCTGCACGCCCTGTTCGACCACACGCCCGGCGATGTGATCGTGCTCGGCCACAGCCACCTGCCGGCCATTCGACGCTTCGGCCGGCGGCTGATTGTCAACCCCGGCAGCCTGGGCCAGCCGCGCTACGGCCTCCCGGACGCCACCTATGCCGTCTGGGAAGACGGCCACCTGCAAATCAAGCACCTGCACTACAATCACGACCTCACCGCTGCCCGTCTGCGCATGCTGCCTCTGAGCGCCGAAGTGCTGGCGCAACTGGCCGGAATACTGGAGAGCGGATTGGTCCCGGCGGTGGGGGCTGGAGAAGGACTATGAACCCGCGCACCGAAGAACTGTTGCGTCAGGCTTTCAAACGTTTCAACCATTTTATGCTGGCCCTGTGGCGGCTGGGACTGGGGCCGTGGGTCAACTCCTGGCCGGCGGTGGGCGGACGGATCATGGTGCTCACTCACACCGGTCGCAAGACCGGCCGGGGCCGCCAGGCCCTCTTCGACGTCAGGACCGACTGCAACGACTTCCTGGCGGTCAACACTTTCGTCACACAGGACTTCGTCAACCGCTACAGGCTGTTCGTGGCCGAGCGCAAGCTCAACTCGGAGCGCG
>CAYZNA010000293.1:0-591 GCA_964478665.1 uncultured Anaerolineales bacterium | reverse complement strand
CCCTCGTGGATGGCGAGCTGTACTGCACCGCCGGCTTTGGCCCGGTCTCCGACTGGTACCGCAACCTGCGCGCCGACCCCAATGTGGAGGTCTGGCTGCCGCAAGGCTGGTGGGCCGGCGTGGCGGAGGATGTCTCCGAATCCCCGGCGCGCCTGGCGCTGATGCGGGCGGTGCTCATCGCCAGCGGCTTCGCGGTCTGCGCCGCCGGGATTGACCCGCGCAACCTCCCGGACGAGGAACTGGATCGGGTCACCGCCCCCTACCGGCTGATCCACATCCGCCGCACGGGAGCACGCACCGGCCCCGGCGGCCCCGGCGATCTGGCGTGGGTCTGGCCGCTGGCGACCATGATATTATTGCCGCTGGTCTTGTTCCGGCGGCGCAAACACAAGGAGTGACAGATGACCGAGCGCAAGAAGCTCACCCTGCCGGCCCTGCAGAAGAAGATGGCCGACGGGGCGCCGATCACGATGATTACCTGCTACGACTATGCCATGGCCCACCTTGTAGAGCAGGCCGGGGTGGACATGGTGCTGGTGGGCGACAGCCTGGGCATGACCATGCTGGGCTACGAGGGCACCCTGCCAGTGA
>CAYZNA010000292.1:0-5201 GCA_964478665.1 uncultured Anaerolineales bacterium | reverse complement strand
ACCGACCGCGCCCGTTCTTCGGCGTCGGACCACGAGGCAGTCCATTGCCAGACGTTCCCGCTCATGTCGCTCACCCCGGCGGGGCTGTCTCCCTCCGGGAACTGGCCGGCGATGGTGGTGGAAGCGGCTTCGTACCCTTTCGCCTTGAGCCACTCCTGCCAATCCGGGTCGTTCTTCCCGGCCCAGAACTCCGCGCAGTTCAGCCGCCGGTGGTCAAACTTGTTCCCCCACGGGTACGCGCGCCCGTCGGTGTGGCGGGCGGCGCGCTCCCACTCTTCTTCGGCCGGCAGGCGGGCGACTTCGTTCGCGCCCAGCCTTCCCTCGGCGCGCAGGTGTTCGGTCAGCCAGCGGCAGTAGGCTTCGGCCTCGAACCAACTCCCCCCGACCCCCGGGGCCAGCGGGTTGCTCCAGCGCCGGTCGTGCCAGTAGAACGGTTCGCCCCGTTTTTCCGGCGGGCGCTGGGCCAGCCAGTCCCTCAACCCTGTGTCGCTGATCGTGCTGTCGTATTCTCCCGTGCGCCACGCCCAGCCGGCCTCGCTCCAGAATTGCCGCCGCCCGTAGCCGCCTGCCTCCACAAAGCGCCGGAATTGCAGGTTGGTCACCGGGTATCTGGCAATGGCAAACGGCTGCTCGATGACGGCCGTGCGCTTCTCCTCGCCGTACAGGAACGGCCCGGCGGGGATGGGGATGAAATGGTCGAGATCGGGCGGGGGCCAGCCGGTCCGGCCCAGAATGAAGCCGGCGTCGCGCTGGGCCGTGGGGGGCAGGGAGCGGTCGCGGCTGGCAGCCAGCAGGGCGGCGGTGACGTCTTCTTTTGCGGCGCGGCCCAGCCCGATTTCGCCCACGTCCTCCAGACAGGCCCCGGCCAGCAGCACGCCCTCCGGCCCCATTTGCAGCAGGGCGCGGGCCACTTCCCCGGCCACGCGCGGCTGCTCGCGCACCAACCCCCACACGCCCACCGCCAGCAAAAGGGTCTCGCGCCAGCCGGGGTCGGCCACGTGGCGGCGGATGGCGGCCAGGCTGTCTTCCAGTTGCAACTGGCCCAACTGCGCCAGCCCGCGCGCGGCGAGGTGCTCTTCAAAGGTCAGGTGCATGAACCCGTAGCGCCCGGCGCCGCGCTCGATGAGCAGGTTGGAGTATCTGCGCACCCCGTCCAGAAAAGCGCGGGCGGAGCGGGCGGCTTCGTCGCGCGGCTGCCGCCAGTCCTCTCCGGCGTAGTAGTCGGTCAGCCAGTCCATCAGCCGCTCCTCCGGGACCAGTCCGGCGGTGGGGTTCTCCTCCCGCAGCCAGAGGGCCAGCGGGCCGAGCACCTGCACGGTTTGCAGGTAATCCAGCGGCGGGCCGACCGGGCGTTTATCCAGCGCGCGCGTTTTGTTCCACGCGCTGATGAGCGTGCGCAGGTACAGTTCGTACAGTTCGACGCGGCGGTTGGGCAGG
This sequence comes from uncultured Anaerolineales bacterium, assembly GCA_964478665.1. Classification (GTDB taxonomy): domain Bacteria; phylum Chloroflexota; class Anaerolineae; order Anaerolineales; family CAYZNA01; genus CAYZNA01. The sequence continues at coordinate 3,764 of CAYZNA010000292.1, read as the reverse complement.
GTGACGCCCTGGCGTTTGATCAGGGCGAGGATGGTGAGCAGCAGCGGGTTGCTGGCGAGGCGCTCCACGCCGGGGTTGGCGGCGATGGCCTGCAGCAGGCTGTGGCGCTCGGCTTCGGCGGCGGCGCGGGCCTCGGGCGTGTCGCCCAGCGTGCCGACTTCAAAAGCCGTGCACCACTGCGCGGCGAACTGCTCGATGGCGGCGCGGTCGAAGTCCAGCAGGGTGTACAGCGCCCAATCCTGCGGGGGGAGGGGCCGCTCGCGGTAGCCCACCACCCGGCTGGTGACGACCACCCGGCTGCCGCGCCCGGCGGCCTCGCGGGCAAAATCCTGCACGCGGGCCAGCACGCGCTCGCGGTCGCGCTGCACCTCGTCCAGCCCGTCCAGCAAAAGTACGGCCTGCCCCCGCCCGAGGGCGCTCTCGAACAGCGGGGCAAGGTTCGCCAGGCCGGGCGCCTGCCCGGCGTAGTACTCGGCGAGATAGGGCTGCAGGTCGCGGCCGGCGCGGGCGAGGGCGTCGGCGTAGGCGTTGAGCGGCAGCAGAATGGGCAGCGGGGCCTCCGGCTGCGTGGCCAGCCGCAGGGCCAGATGTTTGAGCAGGGTGGTTTTGCCCGAGCCGGGGTCGCCGAGGACTACCACGCGCGGCCTTTCGGCGAGCGCCTGCTCGATGGGGGCCGGAACGGCCCCGATGCCGGCCGCCACAGCGGCGGGACCTGCTCCCGCCTCCAACTCGCCGGGGTCAAACCCGCGCCCGGCCAGCCGCCGCTCCCACGTTTCCCCGGCCGGCAGTTCGGGGCGGGCCAGCAGCGGCACGAACACGTCTTCCAACAGCAGTTCGCGGGTGAAGTTCTCCAGTTGCGGCAGTTTCAGGTCCAGCGCGCGGTGGGCGCGGGCCAGGTGGGCGAGGTAATCGGCGCGCAGTTGGGCGAGGGGCTCAAGCGGAATCCCCGACAGGTCGAAGACGCCGCTGCGCACGCTCCACAGGTCCGGGGCGAACAGCGCAACGTCGGCCAGCGCCGGCGGAGCGACCCAGAATACGAAACCGGCGCCGGACTGGCGCAGGCGGTCACGGTAGAAGTTGAGGGCGCGCAGGGTTTCGGCGCGACGTTCGGCGGGCAGGGCCTCCAGACCGAAGACGTACAGGACGCGGAGGCGGGGTTCCGCCGGGAGCATTTCCACGAGGCGCAGCAGGGCAGCCGGGTCAGGGGAGAGACGGACCTCCTGCAAGGGGGCCTCTCCGGGGCCGGTAGGCGCGAGCAGGCCCTTCAGCCGCCGGTTGAGCGCCGCCGCCGCCGAGGCGCGGATTTCGTCCGGGGCGAGGGCAAAGGTCAGGGCGCTGCCGGTGGAGAGTTGCAGGGTGGCCGCCAGTTCTTCCAGCGCGGCGGTGGAGTCGGGCAGAGGGGAAGCCATGCGGGGAGGGCCTATCGAGCAAGGTCGGCAAGTAGAAAGGGGTGCGCGTCAAACCAGGTCTCGTCGTTGGCGTAGGCCAGAATGTGCCTCCCTTCGAGCAACTGGTGGCACACGACCACCCTTCTGATCTCGCCCCCTTCGGGCAGTTCGGCCACGCGGTCACTCAGGCGTTTGGTGCGGTGGACTTCATGCAGGACTTCCCAATGCACCGAGAGCAGGTTGCCGGCCTGCTCTCTGGTCAGGGCGCGCACAGCAGCCTCGGCCAGCCGTCCGTCCACGCGATCCACTGCCTCACGGAAGGCGCCCCGGCAGGCCGTCTGGCACAGGCGGATCAGGTCGCGCAGCAGCCCGCCGCTTTTTTCCACCAGCACGCCGGCGGCCTGCGGCGTAAATACCGGGTTGGCGGCAGTAACGTAATGGGCGACCCGCCGCTGGATCACTTGCGCCAGACGTTCCCGGCCGGCCGGATAGGGATCGCCACTGCGCGAGTTGACCTTGAAGTTGGGCAGGTCGCAGATGCGGAAGTTGGCGATGGCGTCGGTGAAGCCGGGGTCGTAACGCAGCGGCAGCGGGATGGTGTAGATGACGTGGCAGGCGGGGCGGATCAAAGGCGTTGAAGATGGGGGACCAGAATTCCTGAGGGGATTCAGCCGCGGCCATCGCGATTCTCTCCCACGCCCTCCTCCGCCTCCTGCTCCTCCACCGCCGGCCACACCAGCAGCAAAAAGGCCGCGCCGCCGTGGGCGAGGGAGTACAGGGTTTCCACCCGGCCCACGTATTGATCCGGGGCCAGCGGCTTGTGGCGGTAGAACTTGCCGTCGCCGTCCACCCGGCCCAGATATTCGTCCGGGCCGAAGCGGGCGCGGTAGACTTTGCCGCTGTCCAGTTCCACCCGGCCAGCGTGCTTGTCCGGGCCGAGGCGGGCCGCGTAGATTTTGCCGCTGTCTATTTCCACCCGGCCCACGTATTTATCCGGGCCGAGGTGGGTTTCGTAGGTTTTGCCGTCGGCCTCCACCCGGCCCAGCAGTTGGTCGGTGGCGAACGGCCGGTGGCGGTAAACTTGAGTCATGGGTGCACCTCACTTTCACAGGTCGCGGAAGACCTCGGCAACGTCAATCTGGAGCCCGGGCAAGATGCGCGAGCCGGCGGACGCCCCCTCTCTCCACTTGCCAAGCAGCGGGTACTCCCCCTCTTCCAGCGCGAAGACCTCCACGGTGCGGGCGCGATAGTCCACGATCCAGTACTCCGGCACGCCGGCGGACTGGTACACCGTGAACTTCTCCTGCCGGTCATACGGCCAGTTGGCGGGGGAGAGAATCTCCACGATCAGGTCCGGGGCCCCCTCGATGTATTGCTTGCCGATGATGGCCCTACGCTCTGCCGAGATGAAGAAGATGTCCGGCTGGAAGGGAACCGGGTGGCCGGGCAGACGCACGCCGGTGGGGGCAGCAAACACGCGCCCCAGGTTTCTGCGGCGAACGTGTTGGGTGATGGCAAACAGTAAGCTGCCAGAGGCGGTCTGATGCGAGATTGAAGGCGGTGGGGACATATACAGCACTCCGTCAATCACTTCATAGCGATTGCCATCGTCGGGCAACCGCTCCCAATCCTCGTAGGTCCACTGGCCCTGTTCCAGCCACTGGCGTTCGGGCGCCGCGCGCGTTGCGGTCAACGTGGTCATGCCTCCCTCCTTTCAACCGAATAGGGCCTCAGGTCCATGCTGCCTATGATAGCACCGTTGCGCAGCACGAAAAACTCCAACTACGGGCGGTAAGGTTCGGCCAGGCCCTTCTCCACCAGCTCCTGGTTGAGCAGGCGGCCCCCGGCCAGAATCTCCTCGCGCGACTGCGCGCCCGGCTTATACCACACATTCGCCAGGTAGCGCCCGTATTTCTCCGCTTTGTAGGTGTCCACAATCACCATCGTTCCCGGCGGGACGGCGTCGGACACGAAGGCTTTGGCTTTCAGGCCGGCTTCGCGTTCCGGCCCGCGGATTTCGGGGGCGTTGATGCCGTTCAGGCGCACGTTGATGGTCATGCGGATGAAGAAGCCGAGGTCAACGTCGAAGTAGATCGTGTCGCCGTCCACGATGCGGACGACGGTGGCAGCGTAGCGATACATGAAACCTCCCGTCGGGAGCGCGACCGGCGCGGGATGCTGCACGCCGCGCCGAGAATCGCCTCCAGATCGCCGCCTTGCGCTCCGATGCCGGGGAACAGAAGCGGCGCATTTGGAGCGTGATGTCGGACATCCTCGATCAGCGAAGCGTGTCTTGCCCCGACGACGAGACCGAATGGACCCGGCATTCGTTCGAGCAGATGAATGACTCGGTGATAGACGCGCTCGTTGGTCTCA
>CAYZNA010000291.1:1966-5206 GCA_964478665.1 uncultured Anaerolineales bacterium | reverse complement strand
AGCGCAGGGCCAGCGCCAGGCTGATCATCCCGCCCATGGAATGGCCGGCCAGCACCACCGGCCCTTTGCTTACCTGCTCGATCAGTTCGGCCAGCAGCTCAGCGTAGGCCGGGATGGTGGCGCGCCCGGCCAGCCGCGGCGATTGGCCGTAGCCAGGCAGGTCCACCGCAATGCAGCGGAAGCGCTGGCTCAGCAGGGCCGTGAGCGGGGAGAGGGCGTAAGACGAACTGGACCAGCCGTGAATCAGCAAAGCCACCTGGCGGTCCGGGGAGCCGGTCTCCTCGGCGTGGATGGGCTGGCCGTGGATGGTGTAGGTAGTCAATGCACTCAAACGGCAAGGGGAACGAAGATGTCCGACCTGCTCAGCGTCAAGTCGCCCACAGCCGCGGCCAGCATGCGAACAATCACCAGCGGCTTCTGCCCGATGCCGGGGTGATCGAGCAACGCCAGGCTGTGCGCCCGAAGTTCGGGGTCATCCCCCGGCAACAGCACAAGCTCGAACTCAGGCGGCAACGACTGAACGATGGCCGGCTGGGACATCAGGTAGCGCATGAGCTTGACCGTCAAACGAATGTTGCGGGCACTTACATCTTCCAGAACTCTTAATTCAGTTGGGCCAGCCATCGCTCAAACCTCTCCAATTGTACGACAAACGCATGGATCCGCCCGCGCTCCGTTGTGAAACGCACGCGCAGGTAGTCCAGATTACTCAGCCAGCGATAGAAAACACGCTCTCTCACTGGCGTCCATTATAGACCTTGTGAAGAAGCCAGGTCAACTTCCCGGGCTTCTGCGGGCGCGCTTCGCGGCCAGCAGGGCGGCAGCGGTGGCAGCCGGGGCGCCGGTCGTTGCCGGGGATTCGGCAGGGGAATCCGGGGCGGTTCCTGCGGCGGAGGCCGGTCCGGGCGGGGGAGCGGGTGCGGGTGTGGGGGCGCCGGCGGCGCCGGCGGTGGGGAGGGGGACCGGGCCCCCGGCGGAGCCGGCGGTGGGGGGCGGGGCCGCTGAACGTTCAATGTTGGAACGTTCAACGTTGAACCGGTCGCGGGCGGCAAATAACGCCGACAGGCGCGGCAGGCGCTCCGGGGTCGGGCGCGCCGCCCGGCGCAGCCGAATCCACTCCCCCACCCGCCGGGCCATGCGCTGAAAATCGTAGCGGGAGAGCGCCAGTCGCCGCACCGCAATGTCCAGCGGCAGCAGCAGCGCCGCCGCCAGCAGGGTCCACGTCCAGACCGGGCGGGCGGCGCGCCGGGCCGGCAGATCGTGAGCAAAGGCGCGGGCCGGGTCGGCCGCGGCCGGCCCGCCCCCTGTCGCCGCGGCCAGGCGCAGCAGCGCGGCCGGATCAGGCTGTAGCACACGGTATTCCGGCGAATAGCTGAGCACCCAGCCTGCCGTCTGGCCAACCGGCTCGCCGCCCCCCGCGTCCGCGCCGCCCACGCGGATCAGATACGCGCCCTGCTCCTCTGGCCGGAAGTCGCCCTCGTACCGGCCGGGGGCCACCTGCCTGAGGTCCACGCTGGCCGCCTTTCCGTCCGGGGAAACCACGCTGGCTCGCAGGCTGTAGCCGTTGAGGAACTGGCCCTCCTGCCCCACGGCATTCACCACCACCGTGGCCCGCTCGCCGTGCGCCTCCACCGAAGTCTCTGCCAGCGGACTCAACCCCTGATTCAGAGTGGAGCGCACGACCTGCGCCCAGAATCGGGGAAAGCCAGGCCAGGCCAGCCCCCGATTGCCGAAGGTATCGGGGGCCAGCCAGTCCTGCGCCCAGCGCCCGCTGGCGTCGGAGGTCCACGCCACCGCCCGGCCCAGGCCGTATTGCCACGTTGCCAGGATAGGGTCCTTCCGGGCTGATCGCAACACCTCGGTGGCCGCCGGCTTGATCGAGGTCCCTACGTAACCCAGCAGTTGCGGCACCGCTTCGACCCCGGCCAGCATGGCAGAGGGGGCGGCCTGCTCGGGGAAGAACGGCTCTTCGATGATGTACGAGCGGGTGGCGAGCGTGGTCTCCTCGGTGAAGATGCTGGGAATGGAGGCCGGGTCGGCGGCAAAGTGATGTCGCCCGGCGCCGGCCTGCGCCAGGGTGGGCAGCCACGGGGCGGCGTCGCTGCCCACCGCCACCGTGGACAGGGTGACGCCCGCTTCGCTGTGCAACCGGCCCACCAGCTCGGCGATGCCGGTCGGGTCGGCGCCGCCGTCGCTGAGCAGGATGACGTGCTTGAGCTGAGCGTCGTCGCCCGGCAGCACCTTTGCCACGGCCTGCACGCCGGCCATGATGTCGGTGCCGCCACCGGCGCGGATGCTCCCGATGCGGTTGATGATCGGGCCGGGGTCGCTCGCCTCGGTGATTGGCACGACCCACGCGGCGCTCTCGTCGAAGGCCACCACCCCCACCCGGTCGCCGGGCTGCAGCAGCTCCACCGAGCGGATGGCGGCCTCTTTGGTCAGGTCCACTTTGCTCACGCCGCCGGAGCTGTCGGCCATAGAACCGGATTTGTCAATCACAAACAGGATGGTCAGGCGCGGGCGGCGCTGCTGGTCCTTGATTTGCATCTCGACCGGCAGCAGCTCCTCCAGCGGGGTGCGAAAGTAGCCCCCCACCCCGAAGCTGGTCGGGCCGCCGACTGCCACCAGCCCCCCGCCCAGATCGCGGACGTAGCTCCGCAACGCTTCCATCCGGGCGCGGGAGAGATCGCGGGCCGGCACGTCCACCAGTATCACCCCGGCATAGTCGGCCAGCAGCGGCAGTTCGGAGGGCAGCGCGGAGGGCCTGACCGCCTCCACCGCGATGCCGGAGGCGCCCAGCGCGGCCAGCAGCGCGCTGTACTCGTCCGGGCGCGGCCCCTGGTTGAAGCCCATCTCCTCCCCGGCCGGGGGCGCCACCAGCAGCACCTTCGGCGGGCCGGCAATCTGGCTGAAGGCCGCCAGCTCGTTGTTCTGGTAGAAGGTGTCCTGCGCCGGGGTGAGTTGCACGCGGAAGCTGGCGAGAGCTACCGGCGCCCCGGCGCTGAGCGGGATAACGAAAGCGTTCCGGCCCGGGTTGAGGTCCACGGCCCCCTCGTAGGCGACCTGCATCCCGGCCTGCCCCCGATTGCTGCCCTCCCCTTCTCCACCTCCGGGAGCCAGCACCCGTACCCCGGCCCGCATGGCGCGGGTGGCCTGCACCGTGACCTCCAATTCGAACAGCTCCCCCGCCCGCAACTGAGCCGGGGCGCTGACCGCGCTGACCAGTGCCTCCGGGCCGGG
>CAYZNA010000291.1:0-1956 GCA_964478665.1 uncultured Anaerolineales bacterium | reverse complement strand
GTGAGAACAAATACGGCACGACCTGAATCTGCACGCCGGCAGCGCGTGCCAGCCGGGCGGCTTCGCCGGCGTCGCCGGCCGTGGCCGCGCCATCGGAGAGGATAACCATGCGCCGGGCAGCGTCGGGCGGGAAGAGGGCCAGCCCCAGCCGGATGGCGCCCGCCAGGTCGGTCCCCCCGGTGGCCGGGGCGGAGGTGACCGGCCCCAACTGGCGGGCGGGGGAGGCCGGTCGCTCCACCACGGCCTCGGCGCCAAACAGGATCAGCGCCGCGCGGTCGTCGGCGGGCATGGCCCCCAGGGCGGCCTGCACGTACTCGATGGCGGCGCTCTTCGCCGCCGCCGGCATGGAATCGGACACGTCCACCACAAAGACCACCGCCAGCTCATCCGCCGGGCGGGCCAGCTCCAGCCCGGCCAGGCTCAGGATCAGGCCGAGGGCAATGAGCAGGCGCAGGGCCAGCGCCAGCATCTCGCGGCGGCGGCCCGGTCCGCGCGCCGGCCAGCCCACCCAGGCGAGGTAGGGCAGGGTCAGCAGGAACAACAGAAAGAGCGGGGCGGAGAAGCGCATTGAGTGATAGCCTGTGCTACAATGTTACCCGCGAGGTAACTACCTTGACAATGTTAGATTAGGACCGCTGGAAGCCCAGCACCCCTATATCTGGCGGGGAAGAGCGGAGTTACCCCAACATATAGCGAATGTAACATTGTCGAACTACTCAGCCCGCCTCGCCGCCGAATAGAATTCGGCGGCTACAAAAGCTAAACCCGCTTCGCGGGTTTGTTTCTCCGATAGCCGTCGGATTTTATCCGACGGCGGCTGAGTAGTTACCCGCGAGGTCATCCTTCACGCGGAACAGAATCAGGGCCGAAGACAGCTATGAACATCGAAGTCGCACCCCTTCCGATACCGACCGAGGCCGAAGTGAACTACTCATTCTCGGTCAGATTTCAGTTCAACATCACGCCCGCAGTCGCCCGCCAGAAGGTCAACACCTACCTGCTGATGAACGTGGGCAACATGCTTTCCGGGGGTGAGCCTACTTTGCTGCTGGGCACAGTAACCTGTTGGAAAGTCCCGGTCTTTTGCGCCTACCCGGAATTCGAGCGGCGCGAACTGCTCGGCGATCTGGCGGTCAACGCCGAGACCGGCGAGATTGACCTCGACCGGTCCTCGTTCTCCTCCGCCACCGCGATTGGGGAGCGCGCCGATGCCCTCCACCATACGTTTGCCGCATCTGCGGCAAGAGCATGATTACTCCTGCCTGCCCGCCTGCGCCCGCATGATCCTCGCGGGCCTCGGGCAAGACCTCCCGGAGTCCCGACTGCGCGCCCTGCTCAAGACCCGCGCCAGCGTCGGCACGCATCCCATCCACTTTCGTAACCTTGACGCGCTCGGCGTGGAGGCCGTCTGGCCGTACCCGGCCAGCCTTTCCGACGTCCGCCAACTGGTCGAAAGAGGTCTGCCGGTCATCGTGTTTCTGTGGACCGGTGTGCTCAGACATTGGCCACCCACCTCAGGGGTAGATTACCTGCACACGGCGATTGTGATCGGTTTCAGCGCCACGGGCCCCTTGATTCACGACCCCAAACTGGATTACGGCCCGATTGAGATCGTGAGCGAGACCTTCTCCGAGGCATGGGCTTCGGCCGGCAACTTGATCGCCTACATTCGCCCTCGTCAGGAATAGCAGTTCCGGCCCGGTCATCCAGGTACATCACCGCCAGAGCGGTCTGCAGGCGCAGGTGCAGCGCCAGGGCCTCGCGGCGGCGGCCCGGTCCGCGCGCCGGCCAGCCCACCCAGGCGAGGTAAGGCAGGACCAGCACCAGCAGCAGAAACAGCGGGGCAGAGAAACACATCGAATAGGAGCCTGTGCTACAATGCTACCCGCGAGGTAACTACTCAGCCCGCCTCGCCGCCGAATAGAATTCGGCGGCTACAAAAGCTAAACCCGCTTC
>CAYZNA010000290.1:0-5228 GCA_964478665.1 uncultured Anaerolineales bacterium | reverse complement strand
CGCCCTCGGGCTGAGCGTGATCCCGGATGCGGTGCTGATGGACGTGGAGCTGCCGGGCGGCCGGCTGAATGGCATTCAGGCTGCCGTGGCCCTGCGCCGTGAAATTCCACGTTTGCCGGTGGTGTTCTACTCCATCGAGGACGACGATAGTTTCTACCGCGATTTCCGCCGCTCCGGTATCCTGTCTCACTACGCCTACGTGCGCAAGAGCAACTACCTGTTGCCGTCTATGGTGGCGCCGCTGCTGCGCGACGCGGTCTCCGGGCGCAGCTTTATAGACCCGGAGATCGAGGCTCGCGTGCAGGAAGTGCGCTACAAAGACGAGGAAGACCCGCTGGCTCTGCTGGAGCCGGTGGAGCGCGAGGTGATCGCGCTGGTGGCCCAGGGCCTGACCAACGACCAGATTGCCCGCCGGCTGGGCCTGCGCGACGCGCGCGCGGTCAGCCGGGCCAACGGCCAGATCTACACATCCTGGGGGCTGAACCTGACCACCACCGACGAGAAGGTGGCCCGCACGCGCGCCGCCATGATCTATCAAACCGGACGGATGATGGTGTTGGATGAGGCCGGCCGGGCCACAGTGATGGACCCGGCCGGAAAATGGGTGCCCTTCTTGCGCAACGGCGATGCTTGACCTGCTGCTGATTGCCGCCGCGCTGGCGGTTTCTATTTACAACACGCTCACCTTTCTGTGGCTGGGGTTGACCGTGCTGCTGATGGGCGAGAAGGGGCGCTGGTCGTCACGCATGGGCGCGCTGGGGTTGCTACTCAGCGCGCTGTTCTTTGTCAGCCACAGCATGATCGTGGGCCGCGGCACCATAGATACCAGCAGCGGCATGGAATTCTGGTGGCGGTTGGGCTGGCTGCCCACCGTGGCCGCGCCGCAGGTGTGGTACGCGGTGATGATCCGCTATGCCGGGCTGGCGCCGGTGCGGCGCTACCTGCACCTGGCGTTGCTGGCTGCGCTTGCTGCGCTGGGCATAACCATCGTTGTGCTGCTGTTGGGGGATAACCCCTTCCGCAGTTATGCCGCCCTGATTGTGGGTGAGGGCAGCCCGCCGCCGGCCTCATACCTTCCACGTCTCCCCCGGCTGGTGACCTCCTATCTGGGGTACGCCCTGCTGTGCTACCTGCTGCCGCTGGTGGCCCTGTACGGCCGCGGCGCCGGCCGCCCCGACTCTCGCCGGGGGGGGACGGCTGCCGGATCGGTGCACCTGCCCATCCATCGCGGCGCCCGGCCGTGGCTGATCGCCGTCAACTTCTGCCTGCTGCTGGCCAGCGTGGGCGTGGCCGGGATGGCCTCGTGGGCCATTCAGAACGCGCTGCCGTTGCTGGCTCAGGATCTCCGGATTCGGCGCGTGCTGTTCGCCGGCGATCTGGTCATTATGTGCCTGATTGCGCTGGCGATCATTTTGCTGGGGCGGGCAGTGGTGGCTTACGAGGTGTTCACCGAAAAGCCGTTGCCGCGCCGCACGTTCTTCAGCCGCTGGCGCAGCGTGGTGGTCTCGGCCGGCATCGCTGCGCTGCTGATTGCGGTGTTTTCCATCTTTCAGTTCCGGCCCATCTATGCCCTCTCCCTGCTGGGCTTTCTGGCAACCATTGCCTATGCCCTGGTGACCTGGCAGGCCTACCTGAGCCACGAGCGCTTTGTGGCCAGCCTGACCCCCTTTGTCGGCTCGTTGCGCCAACCGGAGCGCATGCTCTCGCCGGCTGCCCTGGCCGAGTTCGCCGAGGAGTCCGAGCGTCTGTTCACCGCACTGTGCCGGGATGCTATCGGGGCCATCCGCGCCTGCCTGCTGCTGGACGGCGACCCGCCGCGCACCGTGGCCTATTGCTGGTCGCACGCCGACCTGCCGACCTTCCCGCGCCCGATTCCGTCCGAGCCGCTGTGGGTGGACGAGGGCACGTTGCTGCTGCCGCTGGCCGACTCGCCCGGACCGGCCGGGGCGCTGTTCCTCGGTCCCAAGTCGGACGGCACGCTCTACATGGCGGAGGAGATCCAACTGGCGCTGGCCTGCGGCGAGCGCATCCGCGACGCCGCCACCGGGGAGCAAATCACGCGCACGCTGATGGGGCTGCTGCGCCAGCGGTTGAGCCAGCTCAAGGTGCTCAGCTCGCGCCACAAGCGCGTGCTGCACGACCAGGCCCTGCCCGCCCTGCACCTTGCCCTGCTCAACGTGGAAACCGCCCGCTTCCGGCCCGAGGCCGACTCGCTAGAGGCCGCCTCCCGCGCGCTGGTGGAGGCGCACCGTACCATCGCCGAACTGCTGCGCGAGGCCAGCCCGGTCATCAATCGCAGCCTCTCGGAGCAGGGCGTGTACCTTGCTTTGCGGGAGGCCGTGGACCGCGAGCTGGCTGCCGAGTTCGACTCGGTGACGTGGGAGATAGGCTCGCAAGTGGCTGCCCGCCTGGCCGAGACCGATTCCGGCATTGCCGGGGAGGTGCTGTACTACGCCGCGCTGGAGGCGGTGCGCAACGCCGCCCGCCACGGCCGCGGCGGACAGCCCGGCCGGCCACTGCACCTCAACATTGCCCTGGATTGGTCGCCGGAGCCGGAGGGCGAATTGCACCTGCGCATCAGCGATGACGGGGTAGGCCTGGGGCAAACGCCGCCCTCCAGCAACGGCGGCGCCGGGCAAGGGTTGCTGTTTCACAGCACCATGCTGGCGGTGGCCGGCGGCCGGCTGAGCGTGAATGGCCTGCCCGGCAAGGGCACCCGCGTGGACCTGAGCGTGCCCCTCCGCCCACTGGCGGCCGAGACAACCTGAACGAAATTGGATTACAATGGTCCTGATGAACGCCGAACGCTCTCAACCGGCCTATTTGCGGCAGGCCGTGGACTGCCTGCAAGCTGCCCTGGGCAATAACCTGCTGGGCGTGATCCTGTATGGCTCTCATGCGCGCGGGGAGCCGCGCGAGGGCAGCGACGTTGACCTGTTTGTGATCGCGCGCAACCTGCCGGCGCGGCGCTACGAGCGCGCCGCCCGCCTGCACCGGCTGCTGCGGGAAATCGAAGATGCCCCGTCGTTCTCCGTGCTGGGCAAGACACCGGAGGAGTTTGAACGTTACTTCCCCTCCCTGTACCTTGACCTGGGCCTGGACGGAGTGGTGTTGTTTGACCGGGACGGCTATACTGCCGAGAGACTCGGCCGCATCCGCCAGATCATTGCTCAGGCCGGCCTCTTCCGCGAGCAGGATAACGGCAATATGTACTGGAATTGGAAGAAACCGCCTCGCCGCCACTGGGAGATTACATGGGAGGGGTACCGTGACATCGCATGACAATTTCGCCTATCGGCTGGAACTGGCCCAGGGCCTTCACCCCCATCCCGCCCGGCGCCCTCAACCAGACCGTGGTCAACGCCTTCGCGGCCGCCTTCGGCCAGACCTTCCGGGACGTGGTGCAGCGCGCCGGGCTGGAGAGCATGGCGATCCCCGGCGGAAACCGCAACCAGCCCTATGCCGGCCCGGCCATCGCCGAGATCGCCAACCTGAGCGATGACGAGCGCGCGGCCCTGTCGTCCGCGCTGGCCGCAGAACTGGCAAAGGGCTGAGGCCGGGCGGCGGCCCCGCTTGACAGGCGGCCCGTTTCGGGGATAATTGCGCCAACCTATAGGCGTACAGGCGTTGACGGAGAAAAGTACACGGGTGGAACCCGCCAGGGAGGCCAGGGCGTAGACTGAGACCCCGGCCCGGCAGAACCCCGCCGAAGTTCGCTCCCGAGCCGTCAGGGTGAAACGCAGGTCGCGTAGCGCGTCTTGCGCAAGTAGTCCAGACCGGAAGCCCACCGTTAGCGGGGTAGCCAATCGCCGCGCGCCAACCGCGCCGGCCGTTGGCGAATGAGTGGGCCGTAGGGGCAATCCTGTGTGATTGCCCGGCAATGCGGGTGATTGATTGCCCGCCGCGGCCAACAAGGGTGGTACCACGGGTGCATATCGAACCCCCGTCCCTTTACCGGACGGGGGTATTTGTTTAACGCGAACCCTGGCGGGCGGTGCAAGCCCGCCTCGCCGCCGAATAGAATTCGGCGGCTACAAAAGCTAAACCCGCTTCGCGGGTTGGTTTCTCCGATAGCCGTCGGATTTTATCCGACGGCGGCTGAGTAGTTACGCGATGAAAAAAGAGCGCCAGGAGGAGGAGTCATGCTGAACAGGCTGAACCAGATCGAAGAACAGGCTCTCGCCGCGCTGGCAGCCGTGGCCGACGAGGCCGCCCTGGAAAAGTGGCGCGTGGCCCACCTCGGGCGCAGTTCGCCGCTGATGACCATCCTCGGCGAGCTGGGCATGCTGCCCCGGGAAGAGCGCCCGGCCATCGGCAAGCGCGGCAACGAGATCAAACGCGCGCTGGAGGCCACGCTGGAGAGCAAGGGTGGGGCGTTGCGCGCCATTGTGCTGGAACGCTCGCTGCGCGCTGAACGACTGGACGTCACCCTGCCGGGCCGGCCCGTGCGGCGCGGGCGGCTGCACCCCGCCACCCGCACCCTGCGCAAGATCGCCGCGGTGTGGGCCGAGATGGGCTTTCAGGTGTTTCGCAGCCGCGAAGTGGAAACCGACGAGTACAACTTCGAGTTGCTTAACATGCCACCGCACCACCCGGCGCGCGATATGTGGGATACCTTCCACACTACCGCGCCCAACATCATCCTGCGCACCCACACCTCCCCCGGCCAGATTCATGCCATGCGCCAGTTCTGCCCCGACTCCATCCGCGTGATCCTGCCCGGCATGTGCTACCGCTACGAGCAGATCACCGCCCGCGCCGAAATCCAGTTCAATCAGGTGGAAGGGCTGGCGGTGGGCCGCCACATCACTTTCGCCGACCTGAAGGGCACCCTGACCGACTTCGCCCGCCGCATGTTCGGCCAGGGCGTGCATACCCGCTTCCGCGCCGGGCACTTCCCCTTCACCGAGCCGAGCGCTGAGATGGATGTGGAGTGTTTCGTGTGCGGCGGGTCGGGCTGCGCGGTGTGCAAGGATACCGGCTGGCTGGAGATCCTCGGCTGCGGCATGGTGCACCCGGTAGTGCTGCAAAACGGCGGCTACGACCCCACCGTTTTCTCTGGCTACGCCTTCGGCATGGGACCCGAGCGCATCACCATGCTGATGCACCGCATCGAGGATATCCGCTACTTCTGGGACAACGATTTGCGGTTTCTAGAACAATTCTGACACGCGGTGGGAAGGATCACCGAAAAACGGGCGTGCGCCGGGGCGCACCTCCGGCGCACA
>CAYZNA010000289.1:0-5228 GCA_964478665.1 uncultured Anaerolineales bacterium | reverse complement strand
CCAGCACCGCCATGATCCCGTGGCTGAGCGCCGCCAGCTCCCCGAGCGGCGGGTAGGTGACGGCCAGCACGCGGTAACGGTCCTGCAGGGCAGCCATCTGCTGCCACCATATCTCCCCGCCGCCGCCCAGGCCGTGCAGGAAGAGCACTGCTTCGCTGCCCTGCCCGAGGGCGAAGTACTGCCATAGGGACCCATCCACCCGCAGCCGGCGGGGCGGATGCCCGGCCCGGTAGGCCCGCAGCGCCGCTACGGTCTGCGGGTCAACCCGGGCGTACACGTGCTCGAAGGGCGGGCGGGGTCCGGGGTAAAGGTACACGGCCAGGGCAAGCAGCAGCAGCCCGGCCAGGATCACGAGAGTGGTGGGCATCTGGCCGGCCTCAGAGCGCGCCGACCTTGCGGGCAAAGGTCCGCAGGGCCTGGGCCGCGTTGTGCGTCAGCGGCTGTCCGTGGCCGAAGCACACGAGCGAAGGCTCCAGCTCGGCCACGCGGCGGATGGAGCGGACGTTTTCGGCCATATCGGTGGTGAAGACGGCGAAGGGCAGGCGCAGCCACGGCAGGCGCATGAGCACATCGCCGCACAGCAGGATGCGTCGCTCCGGCTGCCAGAAGGCCAGGTGGCCGGGGGTGTGGCCGGGCGTGGCCAGGGCCGTCAACCCGCCCATGACCCCCGCCAGCACCTCGCCATCCTGCACTTCCCGATCCACCGGGGTCCCTGGCAGGGGGGCGTCGGCCGGGCGCACCAGCCGCGCCACCCCGGAGAGGGCCTCGCGGGGCGGGAGCGGGGCAGAGGCTTTGCCCTCCACCACCGGGCGGTCAGCCGCCGAGGCGATCACCTGCGCGCCGGTCGCCTGCTGCAGCGCGGGCAAGGCGCCCACGTGATCCGGGTGGGCGTGGGTGATCAGGATGCGCTTGACCTCGTCGGGCCGGCGCCCGGCAGTGGCGAGTTGCCGGAGCACCTTTGTCGCGGCGGGCGGGATGCTGGCGTCCACCAGCGTCAGCCCGTCGGGGTCCTCAATCAGGTACACGCGCCCGACCATCAGGCCGGTGAAAGTGAATAGACCCGGTACGATCTGTTTCATGGGTTTCCTCCTTCTTCGCGGTCAAAAGGGCAGGGTTTCACCAGCGCCGGCGGCGCCAGCCTGGTTCGGGCAGCTCGCCGAGCAACTCGCCCATAGTCTTCGCCGGGCTTTCCTCGTCGAATGGATCGCGCAGCAGGTCGCCCAGCGTGCGCTCGCCCGGTTCGCCCTGCCTCGGCCCGGCGGATTCGGGGGGGATGGCGAGGGCCGCGGCCCGGACCTCCAGCCCGGCGCGGGCGGCCTCCAGCCGGAACTGGCCGGCCTCCTGCCATTGCCGGTGGTCATTCAGGGCGGCTTCGATCTCCTGCAGCATGAGGGCCACCGATGAGGGCGCGGCGCCGCCGGGGCTGGTGCGGGTGGCGACGATGGCCGCCGGGTCGAGGGCCACAGTCGGGGCCGGGGGCGTGACGCCGGTCGGGGCGCCGGCGGCGGCCACGGCGGCGGCAACCCGGTCGGGGGAGAATCCAGCCTCCCCGGTCTCCACTGCCTCCCGGACGATCTGCCCCACGAGCCGGTGAGCGGCGCGGTAGTCCAGCCCGGATTCCAGCATCAGTGTCTCCGCCAGGTC
The DNA here is from genome assembly GCA_964478665.1 of uncultured Anaerolineales bacterium. Classification (GTDB taxonomy): domain Bacteria; phylum Chloroflexota; class Anaerolineae; order Anaerolineales; family CAYZNA01; genus CAYZNA01. Next base: position 3,584 of record CAYZNA010000289.1, on the reverse strand, counting down.
GGTGGCGGAGGAGAAGTCGGCGGCGGCGCGTTCGCCGGCGCGATCCGCGTTCACGGTCAGGCCGCGCAGCACGCCGGCCATCAGCCGGGCGGCGCCGGCGGCCTGCTCCAGCGCGCGGGGCAGGTCGCCGTAGGCGAAGATGCGGTTATCCACCTGGCCGGAAGGGGTCTTGCCCACGGCAGCCATGGCGGCCAGCGTCCCGAGCGATTCCCCGGCGGCGCCCCGGATGTAGGCAAGGGCGTAGGGATTCTTCTTTTGCGGCATGATTTTGCTGGCGCGCGTGTGGCGGCCGGCCAGCTCGATCAGGCCGAACTCGCGGGTGGCGAAGATTTGCAGGTCTTCGGCCAGCCGGCTGAGGTTGACGAGGGCGGCAGCCAGCAGGGCGGCCACTTCGATGGGGCCGTCGGCCTGCCACATGGCATCGCGAGTGTGGGGAATGACGGAATCGAAGCCGAGCAAGTCGGCCAACAGGGCGCGGTCGAGCGGCAGGCGACTGCCGTTGACGCTGCCGGAACCGGCCGGGCTGGCGTTGGTCCGGACGCAGGCAGCGCGCAGCCGGTCGAGGTCGCGCAGGATGGGGTAGAGAAAGGTGAGCAGGTAATGGGCGAAGGTGGTGGGCTGGGCCGGCTGGAGGTAGGTGTAGTCGGGGAAGAGGGTATCGAGGTGGGCGCGGGCGAGGTCGGCCCCGGCGCGGGCGCAGTCGTCGAGGGCGGCGGCGAGGGCCAGCAGCCGGGAGCGCAGGGCAATGCGGTAGGCGATGGTGGCAGCCTCGCGGCGGGCGCGCCCGGCGGCGAGGTAGCCGGCGTGGGGGGTGAGGCGGGAGAGATAGTTTTCGCGGTTGGAGTACAGGTCGCCCACAGCAGGGTCGAGGGCGAAGTCGAGGGGCGGGTTGGGGTGGATGGAGAGCAGTGCGTGCAGCAGGTGGCCGCCGGCCTCGCGCGGGATCAGGCCCCTTTCGGTGAGCATGACCACGTGGGCCAGATCGGCCTGGCTCATGCCCTCGTACAGCAGGGGGGCGTCGGCCAGCTCCCGCGCGTGGGCAGTCTGAATCAGCTCTGGGGCCGGTTGCATGCGAGAAACTCGGTTCAGACCTGACAGGTCTCGAAGACCTGTCAGGTCTGAACAACTCAAGGGGCGACGAGCGGCAGTTCGGCCCGTGCGCCCGTGGCTTCGTTGATAACCAGAAACCCGCCGTTTTCTCTGCGGCCAAGCTGCTCGTTGGCGTTCAGCAGTTCAATGCCATAGATGGTCCCGTCGGGGGCGAGATCAATCGCCAGTTCGTCACCGATCCGAATGGTCTCTACTTCAACCAGCCTCTCGCGGAAGCAGATGTAGGCAATGTTGTATCGGGGATCGTAGGTGAGTCGCATAGTGCTCCCTCCCAAATCAGTCTTCAGAAGTAGCGCGTGATGATAGTAATCACCAGCCAATCAGAGTTCTCCTGGACTGCATAGACTTCTACCTGCTTCGTCTGGTAGTGCTTTCCACGCCACTCGCCATCAAATGGGAAGTTGCGCCGGAAGCCGGTGCGTCCGAACTTTGCCGGGAATCGCTCGCCATGCTCTAACGCGCGGGTGATTTCGTCGAGGGTAGCTCCGCGTTCCCGCATTCTTTCTATAGCGTGTGGGTGCAGACGGATCGCCATGATTGCTTCTTGCTCCGTTGTATCCGATTGTGAGTCGGAGTGGCGCACAGCGCGGCCTACCGAAACGTGTTCTCTTTCAGCTCCTCAACCAGATGGCGGAAGGTTTCAAAGCGCAGGCCGGCGCGCAGGGCTTCCAGACCGAGCACGTCGCGGGGCTGGATGTTGCCGAGGCAGACGTTGAGGCCGAAGCGGGTGATGAAGTATTCCTGCTGGTGCTTGAGCGGCGCCTCCCAGATCAGGCGGTCCAGATGATCGGAGAGCATCTCGGCGAGGATGTCTACATCGCCTTCGTGCACGCTGCCATCCGCGCCAAACACGCCCACTCCCTTGCCGGATTCGCGCGCTTCGACGATGACCCAACTGGCGCCGGATTCGAAATCGGCCAGGGCCTGCTCGGCCAGGTGCTCGGCGGGGGGTTGCTGCGCCGGGTCTTTTTTGCCGACCTCGGCGACCACGGCCAGGCCCAGGTCGCAGGCGAAGCGGATGGCGTCGCGGCGGGCAGATGGGGAATAGCGGATGGTGCCGTCGGAAACCTCAATGCCGTTGAAGCCCAGGGTGCAGGCGCGGCGCATGTACTCACGACAGACGCCGCGCACTACTGCGTATTCGGTCAGCGTCCCGCCGGGGTACACGACGATCTCGTGCCCGCGCAGGGTGGCGATCTTGTCGCGCAGCACGGATTCCTCCAGCAGAGCGGAAGTGCCAAAGCTGAGCTTCCAGTGGTCCACGTAGTCGCCCAGCAGGTGCAGGTGATCCGCGAGGGCGTTCGGCCCCTGGCACTTGTCCAGCACCATGGTGACGCCTGTGCTGCGCGGTTTGTAGGTGCGCTGATTCAGATCTCCGAAGACAGCGTGCCATGCCCTTGTCATACGCTCTCCTCCCTCGCGCGTGCCTCGATCAACTGCCGCAGGGCGGCCTCCACCTGCGCCAGGTCCGCGCCCCACGGGGTGACGGCCACGCGGCCGTCCAGTTCGATGCCCGACTCCAGCAGACAGCATTTTAGCAGAGTTGGCCGGTCGCGTGCGCCGGCCAGTTTGCGCGGGCACATCTCCACCCGCGGCGGTTCGTCGCCGTAGTAGTGGCGGTGGAATTGCAGGCTGCGTTCACAGCCGATCAGCAGCCAATCGCGGCGGGTCTCCGGGCGCTCATCCAGAAAATAGACCGGCGCGCTGAAGCGGTCCAGCCCGCCGGAGCGGCAGGGGACCAGGAAGGCGGGCGGCGCCTGCCCGGCGGCGAGGTCGTTCAGGTCAATGCGCTCCAGTTCGAGGCGGATGGGCGGCAGGTCGGCGTAGCCGAGCACGTGCTGCGCCAGGCCATACAGCTTGGGCGGCTCGGGCGGGGCGACCTCCACCACGCGAATCACCAGCGGATCGGGGTGGTGGATGAAGTTGACGTGCTCGTACCGGCCCCGGACCACCAGCGTGCCCTCCGGCCCGATGCCGAGCCGGTGGGCGGCCTCCGCCAGCGCGGAGGGGTTGGCCGGATCCACTTCGGGCAGCTCGGCCCAGCGGCAGGTATCAGGCAGGGCCAGCACCTCCACGGAATTGATGGGGCTGAACAGCGGCTCCCGGTCGGGCGCGCTGACGGCCGCCACGGCGGCGCCCTCGCCCTGACGTAGCACGATGAAATCGGTACGGCGGTAGGTCTCGCGGCCCAGCAAGTGATCGTGGATGGCGGCGGCAGCCATCTCGCCGGTATAAGTCTGGACGCTGACGCGCCGGTAGGGCAGTGGGACGAGGTTTCTCACGATTGGCTCTCCGGGCAGCGCGGCGGCATGCGGGAGCGCGGCGGCATGCGGGAGCGCGGCGGCATGCGGGAGCGCGGCGGCATGGGGGAGCGCGGCGGCATGGGGGAGCACGGCGGCATGCGGGAGCGGCGGCATGCGGGAGCGCGGCGGCATGGGGGAGCGCGGCGGCATGGGGGAGCGCGGCGGCATGGG
>CAYZNA010000288.1:0-5260 GCA_964478665.1 uncultured Anaerolineales bacterium | reverse complement strand
TCCCTTCCTCCCTTCCTCCTTCCTTCTTCCCGCGAAGCGTTCCTCCCTCCCTCCCCCTTCTCCCTCCGCCAGCAATGGACCCTCCCCCGCCTCCTCCACCGCCTCGCCGCCGAATCTCTCCCCACCACGCAAAGCGTCCACGCAAAGCGTCCAATCTCCAATCTCCAATCCCCACGCAAAGCGTCCACGCAAAGCGTCCACGCAAAGCGTCCCCCCGCCATCTACCACAGCCCGTACTACCTCATGCCCTACCGGCCCGGCGTTCCCACCGTGCTTACGGTGTACGACCTCATCCCGCTGCTCTATCCCGGCTACGTTTCAGCCCGCGCGCGGCTGCTATTCCGCTTTGCGCTGGCGCTGGCCCTGCGCGCGGCAGACCGGGTGATTGCCATCTCGCAGGCCACCCGCGCCGACCTGCTGGCCCACTTCCCCGTCCCCCCGGAGCGGGTGACTGCCATCCCCCTCGCCGCCGACGCCGGCTTTTGCCCCCGTCCCGCGGCCGAAGTGCAGGCGGCCCGTCGCAAATACGGCCTGCCGGAGGAATACGCGCTGTACGTGGGCAGCGACCGTCCGCACAAGAACCTGCCCCGGCTGGCGGAGGCCTGGTCCCGGCTGGCGCGGCCCCCGGCGCTGGTCCTCGCCGGGCCGGGAACCGCCTCCCACGCGGGCGGCCCCCACAGCGGGGAAATGGCGGGGCCAGGCACCCCGCTCCACGGGCTGGGTCCGGTCCCGGAGGGGGATCTGCCGGCGCTGTACGCCGGGGCGCTGTTATTCGTCTTTCCGTCAGAATACGAGGGCTTTGGCCTGCCGGCCCTGGAGGCCATGGCCTGCGGCGCGCCGGTGGCCTGTTCGGCGATTCCGGCGCTGCGGGAAATGGCCGGAGAGGCCGCGCTGTATTTCGATCCCACCGACCCGGCGGCGATGGCGGCGGCCATCGGGCGGGCGCTGGGGGAGGCGGACTTGCGCGCTGCCCTGCGGGGACGGGGCCTGGCGCGAGCAGCGGAGTTCTCGTGGGAGCGCACGGCCCGCGAGACGCTGGCGGTCTATCGCACGCTTGTTCCGTGACCCGTTCTGTGCTACAGTTCGCGTGATCACCGACCGTTAAGGAGGGTCATCATGGGTGCGCACACACTATCACTCGCGCCCCCGGCGCCGGTCATCATGGACTGGCCGCCGCAGGGGCAGTGGACCTACGCCGATTACCAGCGTCTGCCGGAGGATGGCTGGCGCTACGAGGTGATTGAAGGAGAACTATTGATGTCGCCTGCCCCGCGAACGGTTCACCAGAGGATCAGCATTAAGCTCTCCAGCCGCATGATGTCGTTTGTGGATGCGAGAGACCTGGGCGAGGTGTACTACGCTCCTGTGGATGTGATGCTGGGCGACCTCGCTACTCCTGTGGAGCCGGATGTGCTGTTTATCTCCCGCGAACGGCTGCACATCGTCGGGGAGGAGACCATTGACGGCGCGCCCGATTTGATCGTGGAGATTCTCTCCCCGAGCAACTGGTTGGCGGACCGCCGCACCAAGTTCCGGGTGTACGCTCTGGCCGGTGTGCGCGAGTACTGGATTTTGGACCCTGAGCGCCGGACAATTGAGGTGTTTCTGTTGCAGGGGCAATCGTATGCCTTGCAGGGCAACTATGGCCCCGGCGAGGCCGCGCCCTCGGTGGTGCTGGCCGGGTTCGAAGTACAGGTGGCTGAGATCTGCCCGGACGTGAAGTGACCGACCCTGCCTACCTCCCGCTCAGCGAAACCCGCGAGTATCCGCCGGCAAGACCCTAAGGGTCCGTAAAAGAATAAGTTCCGTCAAGACCCTGAGGGTCTTCGAGACCCTCAGGGTCTGAAACCGGGAAGTTATACTTTTTCAGGCCCTAAAGGTCTTTAAGACCTTTAGGGTCTGTCGGCCTCGGAGATCGGTCATGCCCAGCCCGCGCCCGTTGCTATACGACACCTACTACCACATCTATAATCGCGGCACGAACCGCGAGGATATCTTTCGCGAAGAACGCAACTACGAATACTTCCTGAAGCTCTATGTCAAACACATCGAGCCGGTAGCCGAAACGTTTGCCTACTGTCTACTCCGTAATCATTTTCATGTCCTGGTCAGGGTGAGATCGGAAGCGGAGATTCTGGCAAAGTCCCTCAGCCCCGATCGTGAGGCTCTGAGGGTTTCCAAAAGACCATTGCAGCCTCCTTCCCCCTCGCGAAAGTTCTCCGACTTCTTCAACGCCTACGCCAAAGCTATCAACCGAGCCTACGGGCGGACGGGCAGTCTGTTTCAACACCCGTTTGGGCGGGTGCCAGTGACCGCCAATTCTGGAATGTCATCGCCTACATTCACCAGAACCCGCAAAAGCATAAATTCGTGGATGATTTCCGCGAGTGGAAATGGTCGTCCTACGGTTCACTGTTATCCGAACGGCCAACACGCCTGAACCGCGCGGCGGTACTGGAATGGTTCGGCGGTCCACAGCGTTATGTGGAGTTGCACACCCGGTGGGTTACTGAAGCAGAAAGCCGCTGGTTTGCAGCAGATGACGACGACTGACTCTCAAGACCCAAAAGACCCTAAAGGTCTTAAAGACCTTTAGGGTCTAAAATACCGCCTGCTGAACTGCCGTCCCCCATCTCCCGTTACCCGTCCCTCATTACCCATCGCCCCGTCACCCGCCCGCCTTGCCCCCTCGCTCCCTGCTCCCCTTCCTCCTTCCTCCTTCCTTCCTCCTGCTCGCCGGCCTTGCGTGCTCCCGCCCACGGGTAGTGCCGATTCCGACTCCCGGCCCGGGGGAGCCGACCTGGACCCCCACCGCCGCCCCGGCCGGGAAGGCCGCCCCCGGGGACCCCTCGCCTGGCGGGGAACCGGTCCCCGCCCCCCCCGGCAGCCCGGTCCCCGGCGCCGCCCCGCGCAGGACGCCGACCCCCGACCCCACCCGGCTTCCCCGCGCCACCCGCGTCTCCACCGAAGAGTACACCGTCCGGCCCGGCGATACCCTGGGCACCATCGCCGAGCGCTACGGGCTGACCATCGCCGATCTGATCACTGCCAACGATCTTCCCAACCCGGACGTGCTCAGCGTGGGGCAGGTGCTTTTCATCCCGGTGGCCGCGGCGGCGCTGCCGGTTGGCCCCGGCTACAAGATCGTGCCCGATAGCGAACTGGTCTACGGGCCGGGCGCGGCCGGCTTCAGCGCCGCAGATCTGATCGCCCGTCAGGGCGGCTATCTGGCCGGCTACAGCGAGGACGTGGACGGCGAGACCCTGAGCGGGGCGGCCATCCTGCAGCGGGTGGCCGATTTCTATTCGGTCAACCCGCGCGTGCTGCTGGCGGTGCTGGAGCTTCAGAGCGGCTGGGTCACGCAACCCACCCCGCGTGATTCCACCCTGACCTATCCCATCGGCCGGGTGGAGACCGGGCGCGAGGGCCTGTTCAAGCAGCTCAACTGGGCCGCCAACCAGCTCAACGCCGGCTATTATCTGTGGCGAGTGGGGGCGTTGGACACCTGGACTTTCCCGGATGGGGGGCTGCTCGGGATTGACGGCGGCATCAACGCCGGGACCGCCGGCCTGCAGCGCTTGCTCGCCAGCCTGTACAATCGCCCTGACTGGGAGCGGCTGGCCGCGGCCGGCGGGGTGGATGCAGTCTATCGCGCCCTGTTCGGCGATCCGTTCCAGTACGCGGTGGAGCCGCTCGTGCCGCGCGCGCTCACCCAACCCCTGCTCTCCCTGCCGCTGGAAACCGGCAAGGAGTGGTCGTTCACCGGCGGGCCGCACGGCGGCTGGGATACCGGCTCGGCGTGGGCGGCGCTGGACTTTGCCCCGCCGGGCGACGTCTACGGTTGCATTTCCAGCGACGAGTGGGTGACCGCCGCCGCGCCCGGCCTGGTAGTGCGCACCGACTTCGGCGCCGTGATCGAAGACCTCGACGGCGACGGGCTGGAGCAGACCGGCTGGGTGCTGCTGTACATGCACATCGAGCCGCGCGGGCGGGTGGCGACCGGCACGCGGCTGCAGACCGGCGACCGCATCGGCCACCCCTCCTGCGAGGGCGGCTTTGCCAACGGCACCCACCTGCACTTTGCCCGCAAGTACAACGGCGAGTGGATCGCCGCCGATGGCGCCACGCCCTTCGTGCTCGACGGCTGGGTTTCCAGCGGCGCCGGCGTGGAATACGACGGCTACCTCACAAAGGGCGGCGTGAGCATCGAGGCCTACGACGGCCGGGCGGATTCGAACGCCATCTCGAAGTAGTCAGTAGCCACCTCGCCACCTCGCCACCTCGCCACCTGACACCTCGCCACCTGACACCTCAACACCTGACACCTCAACACCTCAACACCCCTCACCGTGTCTCCCCGCACCCTCCTCCCCCTCCTCCTCCTGTTGGCGGCCAGCGCCTGCGCCCCGCGATTGGTGCGCATTCCCGATGGGCACGCACCCGACTCTGACCCCCCGCCGGCGGCGACGCAGACCGATGGGACCGGCGGCGGGCTGCCCACCCCGCTGCCGCCCGAGGCCACGCCCGAGCCGCCGGCCACTCCCACCGCGCTGCCTACCCCGCCCCTGGCGGACACGCCCGGCAAGACAGTCTTGTATTACACCCGGGCCGGCGACACCCTGCCGGCCCTCTCTGCACGTTTCGGGGTGACGCCGGGGGACATCTCGGCGCCGCCCGGCCAGCCGGCCCCCCACCCGGCCGGAATCCTGAGCGCGGGGCAACTGCTGCTCATCCCGGACCGCCTCGGCGCTACCGGCCCGGCCGATAAGCTGATCCCGGACAGCGAACTGGTATTCTCCGCCAACGCCGCCTCCTTCGACCCCGCCCAACTGATCCGCCAGTCCGGCGGCTACCTGGCCGGCTATCAGGACTACATCGCCGGGCAAAACCGCCTCGCGGCCGAGGCGCTCACCCGCGCGGCGCTGGAGAACTCGGTCAACCCGCGGCTGCTGTTGGCGCTGGTGGAATACCAGAGCGGCTGGCTGCGTAACCCGAACCCGCCGGACCGCGAGCTGGCTATGGGGTACGTCAGTTGCTGCGAGAATGGGCTGTACAACCAGCTCACGTGGGCCGCCAACGTGCTCAACATTGGCTACTATGGCTGGCGCGCCGGCACGCTCACCGACCTGACCTTTCCCGACGGCGCCACCGTAAGACTGGCCCCGGAGCTGAACGCCGGGACCGTGGCCCTGCAATACTTCTTCGCCCGCTTCCGTTCCGGCGAAGCGTGGCGGGCAGCGGCCTCGCCGGGGGGCTTCGC
>CAYZNA010000287.1:0-5261 GCA_964478665.1 uncultured Anaerolineales bacterium | reverse complement strand
AACGACCTCTCCGGGGCGCTGGCCGGGGCTAACTATTGGTGGCTGCTGCCGGGCGTGGCGGTGTATTTTGTGGGCGTGTGGGCGCGCGCCTGGCGCTGGCACTACCTGTTGCGCCCGCTCAAACGTATCCCTACCGGAACGATGTTCCCCATCGTCGCCATCGGCTACATGGGCAACAACATCTATCCCGCCCGCGCCGGCGAGCTGCTGCGGGCCTATGTACTGCGCCGCAAGGCGGGGGTGCCGGTCAGCGCCAGCCTGGCCACCATTCTAATCGAGCGCATTTTTGACGGCGTGGTAATGCTCATGTTCGTCTTTTTCAACCTGAGCGCGCTGGCAACCCTGAGCCACGACTCCGGCTTTGCCGGCAGCATCCGCTCCCTGGCGCTGGCCGGCACGGTGATCTTCGCGGCAGCGCTGGCCGTCTTTTTGCTGGCCGCCATGTTCCCCCACCAATCGCTGGGGTTGTATCACCGGCTGGCCGCCCCGCGGCTGCCCGCCCGCATCCGCGAAAAAACGACCGGCATTGTGGTCAGCTTCTGGACCGGGCTGGAGGCGCTGCGCTCGCCGCGAAACATTCTGATGGTGTTCCTGACCTCGGTGGTGATCTGGCTGTTGGAGACCGGCAAGTACTGGTTTGTGATGCACGCCTTCGATTTCAGCGGCTACGCCGGCGGCTTCTTCGGGCTGATGTTGATGAATGGCATTGTGAATCTGGCCACCACCCTGCCCTCCGCGCCGGGCTACGTGGGCACGTTTGACGCCCCCGGCATTGCCGTACTGGCGGCCTACGGCCTGCCCCGCTCAGCGGCGGCGGCCTACACGCTGGTGCTGCATGTGGCGCTGTGGCTGCCCATCACCGCGCTCGGGGCTTATTTCATGGCGCGCGAGGGGCTCAGGTGGAGCAAGATTCGGTCCGATTTGGCAGCATCTACAGGCGAAGCCTGATCGGAGGCCTGGGTGAAATTTCGCAGTATCGCATAAGTCGCTTTCGGTCGGCAGGGAGTCGAGGCTTCAGCCGGTGATTGGCCGCGCCCCCCCGGCTGAAGCCTTGACTCCGGCGGTCGGGAAAAGTGAGTTTTGTGCCACAACGAGGCTTCTGTCAAGATGAACATCGCCATCATCGGCGCCGGGGCGGCCGGACTGTCCGCCGCCTACGATCTGACGCGCGCCGGCCACAGCGTGACGGTATTTGAGGCCACCGCCGAGGTGGGCGGGCTGGCGGCCGGCTTCCGTGCGCCCGGCTGGGATTGGACGCTGGAAAAATACTACCATCACTGGTTCGCCACGGATTCGGCGGTGCTGGGGCTAACCCGCGAGTGCGGCTGGGCGGACCGGGTGCTGTTTCCGCGCCCGTTGACCGTGGTGTATCACGACGAGGGCTTCTACCCGCTCGACTCGGTGGGGGCCGTGCTCCGCTTCCCCGGGCTGCCCTTCCCCGACCGGCTGCGGCTGGGGCTGGTGATCGCCTTTCTCAAGGCCACCCCCTTCTGGGGCCGGCTGGAAAAAGCGACCGTCTATGAGTGGATGCGCAAGTGGAGCGGCGAGCGCGCCTTTGAGGCCTTGTGGCGACCGCTGCTGGAGGGCAAGTTTGGCGAAGAGCACTACCGGGAGGTAAACATGGCCTGGATGTGGGCGCGGGTGCACGCCCGCACCCCGCGCCTGGGCACCTTTGAGGGTGGCTTTCAGCGCTTTATGGATTTGCTGGCCGAGCGGGTGCGGGCGCAGGGCGCCGAGATCCGGCTGGAGTCCCCGGTCCGGGGCATCCACCCTGATCCGGCCGGGCGAAGCTCCCGCTCGCGAGGCGGCCTGAGCCTCGAGGCGCCGGGCGGCCCGGCCCACTTCGACGCCTGCATTGCCACCACCTCCCCGGCCCTGCTGGCGCGGCTGGCGCCCGACCTTCCGTCGGCGTATCTGAACACGCTGCTGGCGCTCAAATCTATGGGCGCGGTGGTGCTGGTGCTGGCGCTGGACCGCCAACTGACCCGCTTCTACTGGCACAACCTGCCCAAGCAGGCCGGCTTCCCCTTTCTGGCGCTGGTGGAGCACACCAACTTCATCGGGCGCGAGCACTACGGCGGAGACCACAGCGTTTACCTCGGCGAGTACCTCGCGCCGGAGCACGAATACTTTCGGCTGAGCAAAGAGGAACTGCTGGCGCGCTTCCTGCCGGCGCTCAAGCGCTTCAACCACGCTTTCGAGCCGGGCTGGGTCAAAGGGTCGTGGCTGTTCAAAACGCCCTACGCCCAGCCGGTCCCGCTGGCCGGCCACTCGGCGGCTATCCCGGACGTGAAGACGCCCCTGCCCGGCCTGTGGCTGGCCAGCATGAGTCAGGTGTACCCGTGGGACCGGGGAACCAACTTTGCGGTGGAGATTGGCCGGCGGGTGGCGCGGCGGGTGATGGCCGAGGGAGAGTAAAGCTTACCGGCGGCCCGGCCTTTCCCGGGGTGAGTGGTAATTGGTAAGTGGGCCGGCATACCGGGTGGGCGGGCAGGGCGCACGGCGCGGGGCGCATGGGGATGCGCCCCCCACGGACGGGGATGCGCCCCCCACGGACGGGGATGCGCCCCCCACGGACGGGGATGCGCCCCCCCCCATGAACGGGGATGCGCCCTACGGTTATCCCCCTCTGGCGCGCCGCAACCGCCAGACCAGCAAGCCGGCCAGCGCTGCCAGCAGCCCCACCCCGGCGCCGGCCAGAATCAGCCCCCAGCGCGGACCGAGGGCGGCCTGCAAGCGGGCCGCGGTCGGGCTGAGGACCGGGTCGAGGGGCAGGGTGAGGGCCACCGGCAGGGGACCGGTCGGGGTTTGCAGCTCGCCGCTCAGGGTCAGGGAATAGTCCCCCGGGCCGGGAGGGGTAAAAGGGGCCGAGTACAGCCCGGCCAGGGTCCGGTCCGGGGTCAGGCTGAGGGACAGGCTCTGATCGCCGGCCTGCACCGCCGCCGTCACCCCCTCCAGCGAGGGGGCGGGCAGGTCGCTCCCGGCGCTCTCGGGCTGGATGGACAGGGTGATGGTGTTGGCCTGGCCGGCCACCGGCGGCTCGTCGAACCAGCCGTAGGTGAGCATGTACGGCCCCAGGGTGTCGCCTTCGTGGGCGGCGGCCGGCGCCAGGGCGAGCAGCAACGCAGGGATGAGCAGCAGGGGGATCAGTTTTCGCATGGCGGCGAATTATAACACTGCCCGGCGCCCGGCGGGCCGATTCATGCCAGGCTCAGATTAACGTGCGATAATCTACCCGTCAAACCCATCTTACAAAGCGGAGGTCACTCATGCGCCGATTACTCTTTACCCTGATCCTTGCGACCCTGCTGCTGGCCGCTTGTACCCGGAGAACGGCCACCCCGGTCCTGCCCCCGGCCAGCCCGACCCCGGCCCCGGCCCTGCCGCTGGCGCCCACGCCGCTGGCCCCTGTCAGCCCGACCCCGGCCCCCACCGGGGCCCCTGCGACCACCGCCCCCCCACCCCCGGCGGCCCCTGCGACCCCTACGGCCACCGCCCCCCGGCCAACCGCGGCTCCGGCCGCGGCCGCCAACCCGTTCGGCGTGCTGATGAACGTGAACTCGGCCCCCATGCAAACCATGCTTAAATCACTGGGCGTGGCCTATTTCCGCACGGTAAACGCGCTGACGGTCGAGGGCTGGAACGGGGCCTGCCTGCAGTGCGACATTGCGCTGCAGGCCGGGCTTAAGCTGATTCTCACCGTGCGCAACAACGGCGGCGGCATGGGCAACCCCACCTCGCCGCCCACCGATCTGGCCGCCTACAAGCAAACTCTGGGCCAGATTCTGGACAAGTTCCCGCCGGTGGTGCTGGCGGTGGAAAACGAGGAGAATAGCAGCGTGTTCTACACCGGCACGCCGGAGCAGTACGCGCAGGAGCTGCAGGCCGGCTGCGAGGTGGCCCACAGCAAGGGCATCCTGTGCACCAACGGCGGCATGGTCAGCAGCGAGGTGGCCCTGCTGGTGTGGGCGGACTACGCGCAGCAGGGCAATCTTGAGGCGGGTTGTTCGTTTGCCCGGCGGGCGCTGGAGGCCAGTGAGGCGCAGTTGTTGTGTAACGCCGGCGCCGTCAACGCAACGCCGGCCCGCGTGCGCCAGTTGATTGAGAAAGGTCAGGCCTTGATCCAGGTTTACAAGTCTTCAGCAGCGGACTACACCAACTTCCACTGGTACATTACCGACCCCGCAGCGCTGGAAGAGGCAGTGAACTACCTGCGGGCGGCCACCGGCAAGCCGGTGATGACCAACGAGATGGGCCAACAGGGCAGCGCCGACCCGAGCGTGATCGCGCCGCTGTTGCAGAAGGCGGTGGATCTGGACCTGCCCTACATTGTGTGGTACAGCGTGGATGCGCCGCAGGCGAGGGCTTTGCAGGACCAGAACGGCACGCTGCGCCCCAACGGCGAGGCCTTTCGCACCTTTGTGCAGAACTACGTCACCCAGAGATAGCAGACGAGAAATCGCGCAGCAGCGCCAGCCGCGAGCGCGGGAACGCAGATGCAGGGCAGGTTTGAAACCTGCCCTGCCGGCGGCGGGCCGGCGTCGTCCACCCGCTCGACCACCACCGTCAGCCGGGTGGCCAGCGCCGCAATGGCGCCGATGGCGGCCCACACCGGGGCCAGCAGCACGGTCGCGGCTGCGCTGGCCGCCCCCTATCCGGCCAGCGCCAGCTTTGCCACCGTCACCCCCTCGCCACCCTCGTTCTCCTCGCCCGGCTCGGCGCCGGCGATGACCGGGTTGCCCCGCAGGGCCTGGCGCACCGCCGCCCGCAGCCGCCCGGTGCCCTTGCCGTGGATGATGCGCACCCACGGCAGTCCGGCGAGGAAGGCAGTATCCAGATAGCGCTCCAGCTCGATCAGCCCGTCCTCCACCAGCCGCCCGCGCAGGTCCAGCTCCATGCCGGGGGAGGCCGGGGTCGGGGCGGGCGCCGGCTCGCTCTTGTCGTAGATTCCCGACAGGGGGCGGCGCCCGCGCGGGGCCGGGGCCGGGGTTGGCGGCTCGTCCCCCGGCAGGGATAGCTCGTCGGGGCGGGCGCGCAGCCGCAGCCGGCCAATCTGCACCTCGGCCTGATCGGCGCTCAGGCCAATGATCACGCCGTTGGCGCGCAGGGTTTTGACCAGCACCGTATCCCCCAACCGCAGCGGGCGGCGCGCGTAGGGGCGGGCGTCTCTGCCCGCCCCGGGGCGACCAGGGACGGTCGCCCCTACGCCCGCCCCGGGGCGACCAGGGACGGTCGCCCCTACGCCCGCCCCGGGGCGACCA
>CAYZNA010000286.1:3504-5265 GCA_964478665.1 uncultured Anaerolineales bacterium | reverse complement strand
GTGTGGGCGCAGATGTTGCCGGGCATCAACAACTTGCCCCCGGCGTCCAGCCGCTCGGCGGCGGGATGCGCCCGCTCCAGTTCGGCAGAGGGGCCGAGGGCAGCAATGCGGTCGCCTTCGAGCAGCAGGGCGTGGTTTTGCAGAATGCGCGGGTCGGGGCCGAAGGTGGCGAGGGTGGCGTGGGTGATGAGCATGTTGACTTTTCTCCGCGGATGCTTATAATGACGCCAGAAAGCGGACTCGTAAAGCCTGAGGCGGCTGGACCTTCGTAGAAGGTACCCAATCCGGCAGTGTGTTCCGGTGGTCATCGGCGCTCAGGGGGAGCCGCTTTTGTTTTACCACTTCTCCCGGCGCAGCATCTCATCAATCACTACTTTCCCCCCGCGTCCAGCCGTTCGGCGGAGGGGCCGAGGGCGGCGACCCGGTCGCCCTCCACCAGCAGAGCGTGGTCTTCGAGGATATGCGGGTCGGGGCCGAAGGTGACGAGCGTGGCGTTGGTGATGGTGAGCGTATCGGACTGGGGACAAAAAAGCAGGGGAAAGCGGGGGATTCGGCGCTAAACAGCCGGTAAAGTGCCTCGAAAACCGGCCTGGGATTGCCCAGCATTTGACGCGACTCCAATCCGTGCTATAATGTCGCTCAGAAAGCGGTATCGTAAGTCCTGGTGATCCTGGACGCTCGTAGAGCGTACCTAGCTGCGGTTGAAACACCGTGGGATAGACTGAAATCGGGACCCAGGGGGAGCCGCTTTTTGTTTTCTACCACTTTGGAATCGTCAGCATTTCCTCCACAACGATTCGGGGCTCCAGAATCCTCCACAGGCGTTCGTCCCCTTTCTCGTATTTCAAGTAGAACGCCCCGGCCACGAAATCGGCAGCCTGAATCGCCTTGTTTTGCTGCGAATCCAGTTGGCGAATGACCACTGCTCTATCCGACAGCCCCATAAGCGACTCGCGCAAATTGCCTTCCAGCCGGTCGAACAGTCCGGGCGTGGTGTATCGTTTATCGAGGAAGAACGATAAGCGTGACCGGCGTTCGGACACTTGCAGCAACAGGCTAAGGACGGCTCGGCGGTACAGTTCCTCATTTTCCTGTGGCGGGCGAAGGATGGCGCGCTTGTTGATGACGACTGCGTAAACTTCCAGATTCTCCCCCGCCAGTCCAGAAAGCAATCTCTCGGAGATAGGAAACTCTGAAGTTGACCACTTCAACTCGCTCAGTCCGGGCTGTTTTCTCAATCGCTTGCGCGCCCGCTGGACGTGCAACTCCACCGGCCTGGGGTTGGCCGTGACGTACCCGGCCAGAATGAAGTGGCGACTGCCGGAGAACGGCGCGACATCACCGCTTTCGTCGAAGTACCCGGAAACAAAGCCCGCCACTCAGCACTCCTTTTCCCCTCGCCTCATCGCCAGCAGCAGTTTCTCCTGATCCACCGGCAGCCGCGTCACCCGCACGCCGCAGGCGTTGTAGATGGCGTTGGTGATGGCCGGGGTGGTGGGGATGCTGGCGATCTCCCCCACCCCTTTGGCCCCGTATGGGCCGTCCGCCGTCTCGTGCTCGACGATGAACGAGGTGATCCGTGGGGCGTGGGCAATGGAGGGCATCTTGTAGCGGGCCAGATGGTCGGTGAACGGAATCCCATCTTCGAGGATGAACTCCTCTGTGAGGGCGTTCCCCAGCCCCATCATCATCCCGCCCTCGATCTGGCCCTGCAGCCCGAGCGGGTCGATCGCCCGGCCGATGTCGTGGGCCGCCACCAGT
>CAYZNA010000286.1:634-3494 GCA_964478665.1 uncultured Anaerolineales bacterium | reverse complement strand
TCGAGGTCCACGTCGAGCGCGGCCGCCTGGGCGGGGAAACTGACGGCGAGGTGCATGTCCCCGCCCGCGCCGAGCGGCTGCGTCTCCGGGGCGTGATACTCGTACCGCGCCTTCGCCTCCAGCCCGCTGGCTTTCATTTGCCGCACCGCCTCCCCGACCGGCAACCGGACCGGCGCCTCCCCGCGCGGGATCAGCGCCAACCCCTCCTCGAAGCGAATCTCCCCCGGCGGGGCGTCGTACCGCTCGGCGAGCTGCGCGGCGAGCGCCTCCCGCAGCGCCCGGGCCGCCAGCCGGACGGCGTTCCCGGTCACGTAGGTCTGGCGCGAGGCGGTGGTCGGCCCGCCGTCCGGGGTGAGGTCGGTGTCGGAGAGCAGCACCCGGGCGCGGTCGTAGGGCAGGCGCAACTCCTCGGCGGTGATCTGAGCCAGCACGGTCACCAACCCCTGCCCGACCTCGGCCGCGCTGCTGCGGACCTCGGCGGAGCCGTCCTCAAACAACTCCACCTCCGCCGCGCTCTTGTCCGGCGCGCCGCCGCCCAGGCCGGTGTTTTTGTAGGCGACGGCGAAGCCCCAGGCTCTCTTACAGGAAGAAGGAAGGGAGGAAGAAGGAAGGGAGGAAGAAGGAAGGAGAGACGCCGCCGCTTCCTTCTTCCTTCTTCCTACTTCCTTCTCCACTAACTCAATGCAGTCCATCAGCCCCACACTCTCCTGCAGCGCCTGGCCGGTGTTGGTCACGCTGCCCACGCGCAGGGCGTTTTTGCGGCGCAGCTCAACGGGGTCCATATCCAGCCGGGCGGCCAGCATGTCCATCATCGACTCAACGGCAAAGCACGACTGGGTGACGCCGAACCCGCGAAACGCCCCGGCGGGCGGGTTGTTGGTGTACATGGCGTAGCAGTCGGCCCGCACGTGCGGGGCTTCGTATGGCCCGGCGGAGTGGGTGGTGGCGCGGGTCATCACCTTTTCGCCGAGGCTGGCATAGGCCCCGGTGTCGCCGTACAGCTCGGTCTCGACCGCGGTCAGCGTCCCGTCGCGCTTCGCCCCCATTTTCACCCGGATAACGGTGGCGTGACGCTTGGGATGAAAGAGCAGCGACTCGTGGCGTTCGTACAGCATTTTGACCGGCCTGCCGGTGGCCTGCGCCAGCAGGGCGACGTGAATCTGCCCGGCGATGTCTTCCTTGCCCCCGAACCCGCCCCCGATCAGCCGCCCGATCACCCGCACCCCCTCCCGCGGCAGCCCCAGGCAGGCGGCGATTTGCTCCCGGTCCTGATACGGGATCTGGCTCCCCACCTCCACCACTACCCGACCGTCTTCCAGCCGCCCGATGGCGCACTCCGGCTCGAGGAAGGCGTGCTCGGTGGTGGGGGTGTGGAAGGTCTGCTCCAGAATCATGTCCGCCTCGGCGAAGCCCTGCGCCACGTCGCCTTTGCGCACCTTGATGTGCTTGAGCAGGTTGCCGCCGGCGTGCACCAGCGGGGCGTCCGGGCGGCGGGCCGAAACCGGGTCGCTGACCACCGGCAACGGGTCGTAGTCTACCTCGATCAGCTCCAGCGCCTGAGTGGCAATCTCGCGGGTGTCGGCGGCCACAATCGCCACCGGATCGCCGGTGTAGCGCACCTTGTCGCCGGCCAGCGCCGGCCAGTCCTTCACCACCAGCCCGTGGTTCTTCTCGCCGGGTACCTCGGCGGCGGTGAGCACGGCGCGCACGCCGGGCAGCGCCTTGGCCCGCGAGGTGTCAATCTGCCGGATGAGGGCGTGGTGGTGCTGCGCCCGCAGGGTGCGGGCGTGCAACATGCCGGGGTAGCCGTAGTCGTCGGTGTACTTCGCCGCCCCGGTCACCTTCGCCACGGCCTCGGGCCGGGGGACCGCTTCGCCGACCACGCGCAGGCCGTGCTTTGTCTCCGGCAGGGGCATTGGCCGCAGCGGGCCGCCCTCGCGCATCACCCGCGCCGCCTCGCGGATGGCGCTGAGGATGTGGCTGAAACCCTCGCAGCGGCAATAGGTGTCTTTCAGCGCGGACTTGATTTCGTCGTTGGTCGGGTCGGGGTTAGAGTCCAGCAGCGCCTTCGCGGTCATGATCAGGCCGGGGATGCAGAAGCCGCACTGGGCGGCGCCGTGGGCGACGAAGGCCTCTTGCAGTGGGTGCAGGCCGGATTTTGAGATTTGAGATTTGAGATTTGAGATTTCGCCCCGCCATTCGGCGGCCAATCCCTCAATCGTGAGCACCTTGCAGCCGGCGGCCTTCAGCGCCGGGTAGACGCAGGAGTCCACCGGGGTGCCGCGGTCCGCTCCCGGCCGGGTGACCAGCACGGTGCAGATGCCGCACTCGGCCTCGTTGCAGCCGATTTTGGTGCCGGTGAGGCCGAGACGGTAGCGTAGCACCTCACCGAGGGTTTCAGAGTCGCGCACATCGAGGGTGACGGGTTGGGAATTAACGCTGAAAGCGATGCTGGTCACAGGGTGGGGGCCTCCTGCGCCCGCTCATAGGCCAGGGTGAGCGCGCGGCGCGCCAGCGGCAGGATCAGTTCTTCGCGGTATTCGACGCTGGCGCGGTGCTTGCTGCTGCGGAGGCGCGCGCCGGCGAAGATCAAATCGGCCATCTGCGGAATCACGTCCCTTACCAGCGGGATGCCGGTCAGGTAGGTCTCGGCGGTGGTCGCTCGCAGGGGAACCGGGCCGGCCGGGCCGAGGGCAATACGAACTTCGTCCACCACCCCGTCACTTACCCGCATCCACACGGCCAGCGCCAGAATCGGCAGCGCCACTCCCTGTGGACGCATCACGCGGGTAAAGGCGCTGCCCTCGCCTGCCCGGGCCAACGGGAAGCGGAAGCGCACGATCAACTCGCGGGCCGGGTC
>CAYZNA010000286.1:0-624 GCA_964478665.1 uncultured Anaerolineales bacterium | reverse complement strand
CCGGGTCCACGGCGGATTGGCCGGGGCCGAGGAAGAGGGCAGGCAGGGGGCGCCACTCGCGGCAGGATTTGAGATTTGAGATTTGAGATTTGAGATTGGGAGTCGCGATCTCGGCTTCGGCGTCGAGGGCGAGAAGGGAGAGGGCGCCGTCGGCGGCGGGGAGGGCGTGAGCCACGTTGCCGCCGATGGTGGCGACGTTGCGCACCTGGGGGCCGCCGATCTGCCCGCAGCTTTCCACCAGACAGGCGGCGTGCCGGGCCAGCAGCGGGGAGCGGGTGATTGCAGTGTGGGTGACGGCAGCGCCGACGTAGATGTGGTCGTCGCGCTGCTCGATGATGGTCATCTCCGGGATGCGGGTGACGTCCACCAGCGCGGCCACGGGCAGGCGGCGGCCCTGCTGCAATTCAAGGATCAGGTCGGTGCCGCCGGCCACGGCGCGGGCTGCGCCTTCGTAGCGGACAAGCGCGGCCAGCGCCTCGTCCACTGAGGCGGGGAGATGGTAGTGTTCCCAGAAAGGCATCTTACACGTTGATTCCGAGCAGATGCACGCGCACGGTTTTCTCTTCTGTCACCGCTTCAAACACCGGGCCGAACTCCGCCAGCATGGGGTTGAGTTCGACGTTC
>CAYZNA010000285.1:0-5288 GCA_964478665.1 uncultured Anaerolineales bacterium | reverse complement strand
AAGGAGGGAAGGAGGGAAGGAGGGAAGGAGGGAAGGAGGGAAGGAGGGAAGGAGGAAGGAGGGAAGGAGGGAAGGAGGGAAGGAGGGAAGGAGGAATGAGGAAGAGGGTGGGGGAGTGGGGCGAGGATACAGGGAAATGGGGCGGGAGGCAAGAGGGGCTGGTACAATTGGCTGCATGAACAGATCGGGACGGTTTCTCAGCCACTGGGCGCCGGTGATTGGCTGGATGGCGCTGATTTTCGTCTTATCGTCGTTGCCCAACGGGGCGGTGCCGGATTACGGCGCGTGGGACTTGCCGGTAAAGAAGGGCGCGCACTTGACGGCTTACGCCGTGCTGTCTGTATTGCTGCTGCGCGCGTGGTCGGGGGAGGGCGCGCCCTCGCGGCGGGCGGTCTGGTTGGCGCTGGTCTGCTCGGTGCTCTACGCCATCTCCGATGAATACCACCAATCGTTTGTGGCCGGCCGCGGCAGCAGCCCGGTGGATGTGGGGATTGATGCGCTGGGAGCGTGCGCCGCGCTGGCGGCCCGCCTCAAAGTCAAGGGCGTGGCAAGGCGATTTCGTCCCGAATTATGAACGGGACAGAGCGCTACTCTAACTCTAACTCTAACTCTAACTCTAACTCTAACCCTTACTCTACCTCAAACTCTGACTCAAACTCAGCGCCGGCATCCCAGCCCTCGGAGGGCGTAAGCTCGATGTCCCCAAAGGGGCTTGCCTGCCGGGCCAGCACCTGGCCGCGCTTGATAAGCTCCAGCAGCGCCAGAAACGTGACTACCACCTCCATGCGCGAGCGGGCGCCACGCAGCAGCGCCTGAAACGTGCCGCGGCCCTCCACCTGCAATGTGGTTACAATGAGCGTGGTTTTGTCCCGGATGGTGACCCGGTGCGGTTGCACCGGGGCCTCCTCCGGGGAGGGTTCCGGCAGTCCGGCCAGCGCCCGCCGCACCGCCTCCAGCAGGTCTTCCGGGGTCAGCCCGGCCAGATCGAGGCGCGGCTCGACGTGCGGCGGCGGGGCGGTGCGCAGGTAGGTGCGCAGCCCGGCCTCCATCCGGTCGCCCAACAGGCCGGCGATCTCTTTATAGCGCCGGTAGGCCAGTAACTGCCGGGCCAGCTCCTCCCCGGGGTCCTCCTCCCCCTCCGCCCGGACCGGGGGCCGGGGCAGCAGCGCCTCCGACTTGATCAGGATCAGCCGGGCGGCGATGGCCAGAAACTCGGCCACCGGCGCGGCCTCCCGCTCCTGCAACTGGCGCAGGTGCTCGAGGTACTGGTCGGTGACCTGCACCAGCGAGACGCGCGTGATGTCCAGTTCGGCGCGTTCGATCAGTTGCAGCAGCAGATCGAGCGGGCCGCTGTAGACCGGCAGGGTGATGCTCCAGGGCGCGGGTCTGAACACGGGGACTATTGCTCGCGGGTCAGGTCGGGAAGCAAGGGGCCGCAGCCTTTCTGGCTCACCGATCCCGGGGCGTCAGGATGCGGTAGGTGAATCCGTTCATTTGTATTTCCTGCCACGGTTGATAGGCCGCGCCGATGGCTTGCAGCACCGGCGACGGATAAAACTGGGCGCGGAAGATTACCACACCGAAGCGCTGCGCGCCAATCTGGCGGATCATCTCGGAGGGGTCGAACAGCCCGCTCTCGTGCATCACCAGCAGCGGGAACGGGTTGCCCACCACCTCCCGCCCCACCGCCAGCGGGAAGCTGGCCTCCTCGCTCAGCGGCGGGCGGTCTGTGGCGGCGATGACCCCGGTGATGCGCCCGCCGGCGGCGGCATCTGCCGCGTCCGGCGGGCGGCCAAGCTGGCTGTAGCCCTGCGAATCGTAGTACTGGATGTCGGGCGGCAGGCCCAGGGCGCGCGCCACGGGCTGGAACAGCGGTCCACGGGTGGGTAAGTGCAGCACCAGCCGGGCCTGCCACAGGTAGAGCAGGGGAATGGTCAGGGCCAGGGCAGAGCTACGGGCCGGGCGCCAGCCTCCCCCGGCGGCCTCCCCGGTCCGGCCGGTCGAACGATTCAGCAGCTCCCCGGCGGCCATCCCGGACAGGATGCAGGCGGCGGCCACCGAGGTCACAAAGTAGGATTCCCCGGCGCCGAACTTGCCGCTGAGCGCCCCCACCGCCACCGCGAAGAAGAACCAGACCGCGTAGATCGAAATGCGCGAGAAGTAGGTCTCGTAGGCCACGCGCCCCAGCGCCAGCAGCAGCAGCACGTAGTGCAGGCCGAACCACTGGCGGTACAGGCTTTCCATCTGGCCGGGGATGGCGCGGTTGAGGTTGGCCAGCACGACAGAGCGGAACCAGTACCCGCCGGAGGCCCGGTCGAGCCAGCCGAACAGCGCCAGAAAGGCCGCTGTGAAGGCCAGGCCAGCCAGCAGCGTGCGCCGCGGGTTGCGCAGGAACAGCCAGCAGAAAGCGGCCGCGGCGGTGGCGATCGCCAGTTGTTTGGTGAAACCGGCCAGCAGCAGCAGTCCCAGCCCGAGGGCCAGCCCCCGATTGGTGCTGCCGGGGGCTGGCCGGCGCTTGCCGCTGCGCGTGTCGTCTGCGCCGGCCAGCGTGACGATGGCCAGCGTCTCCAGCATCACCATGAAGGTATGCTGGCGGAACAACGGGCCAATGTGATAGACATAGTTGCTCGAGAGGAACGCCAGCCCGGAGATGGCAGCCGGCCAGCGGCGGCGTGTCCCCCGAAAAACGGCGTAGCTGATGGCGGCCGCCGCGATCAGGCTGCCGAGAAAACCCACCAGCCGGCCGGTCCACAGGTGCGGCCCAAAGGCCCACACCAGCGGCGCGACTACAAGGTGAAAGACCGGCGGGTAGATGGAGGTGTAGAAGGGGTAGACGTCTGGATTCTGGTAGGGCAACTGTCCCCGGCTGTGCAGCAGGGTGTCGTACAGCTCAAAGCCTTCGCCCTGATCGTAGTCAAAGGGGAAGCGCAGCAGCGCCGCGGCGAAGTTGACATAAATAAGAAAGTAGCCCAGGTAGGCCAGCAGCGCCAGCGCCAGCGCCGCCATCAGTGCTGTGCGCGGCCAGGGCTGCTCGAAAAAAGGGCCTGCGCCGGGCGCATCCCATCCCCCGCGCAGGCCTTTCTTTCGGTGGAGCCGGCCGCTCATGCCGGGCGGTCCCCGAACGGGATCAGCGAGGCTCCCACAGCCGCCAGCGCCAGCCCGCTAAGAATCACGGCCCGCTCTGCCGGGCCAACCCCGGCAAAGCGTCCGGCGCCCAGCCAGTCCGGGACCAGCGCCGCCAGCGCGGCCAGCAGGCCCAGAATCAGCAGCAGGATGCCAAGTTGCCGTTTGCTCAAGGGGTGGTCAAAGCGCACGAGAAAATTATACCATCCGCCCTTGACAGCCTCGCCGGCCCGCTGTATACTCCCCCCCGGTATAGGGGGATAACGTGACGGATATGCAAACCGCTTCGGCCGAGATCAAGATCGAACTGGCCCGCCGGCTGAACCGCATTGAGGGCCAGGTGCGCGGCGTCAAGCGCATGGTGGAAGACGACCGCGAGTGCCGCGAGATAGTGCAGCAACTGGCGGCCATCCGCTCGGCCATCCAGCAGACCTCGGTGGTGTTGCTGCGTTCCTATGCCTGCCGCTGCCTGACGGAGGGCGACGAGGCCGAGCGCGAGCGAGTGGTGGACGATTTGATGGCGCTGCTGGGGAAGGCGGCGTGAGAAGGGGGGCAGGGGGGCAGGGGGGCAGGGGGGCGTGAATCGTGAATCCCGCAAGTGGAGGACTGACAACAATGGCAATGACCAAGACGGCGTCTGCTGAGTGGCGCGGCGGGCTTTCCTTTGAGGGCAGCGCCGGCTCCGGCTTCAGACTGCGCATGGGGGGCGGCGGCGAGGAGCCCGGCTTCAGCCCGATGGAATTGGTGCTGGTCGGGCTGGCGGGTTGCACCGCCATGGACGTGATTTCCATTCTGCAAAAGAAGCGCCAGGCCGTGACCGCCTTCGATGTCCGCGTGACCGGCACCCGGGCCGACCAGCACCCGAAGGTCTACACCGAGATCGAAATCGAGTACCTTGTGGAAGGCCACTGGGTGGACCCGGCCGCAGTGGCGCGCGCCATTGAACTTTCGCAGGACAAGTATTGCTCGGTGAGCGCCATGCTGCGGAAAGGTTCCACGGTGCGCACTTCGTACCGCGTGACCGAAGCGCCCGCCGTGGCGCCGGTGGAGGCGGCCTGATGGGCGCGGTCACCGTTCGCTGGATCACCGGCAAGCAATTCGTCGGCGTGGACAGCAGCCGCCACTCGGTGGTGCTCTCCACCCAGGATGACCAGAACGGCACCGGCATGAAGCCGGCTGAGTTGCTGCTGATCGCCCTGGCCTCCTGCACGGCAGTGGATGTGGTTGAGATTCTGAACAAGAAGCGGCAGCCGCTCTCACGGTTGGAGATTCGTGTGGAGGGCCAGCAGGACCCCGAGCCGCCGTGGGCCTTCCGCAAGATCCACGTGCACTATTGCCTGTCTGGCAGCGATCTGACCCCGGCGGCCGTGCAGCAGGCGATTGAACTTTCTGAAGGCAAGTATTGCTCGGTTGCCGCCACCGTGCGCGGCGTGGCCGAGATCACGACCGATTTTGAGATTATTTGACAAGGAGACTACGATGAGCAAGCCAATTCATGTAACGGATGCGGAGTTCGAACAGAAGGTACTGAAGGCCAGCACCCCGGTGGTGGTGGATTTCTGGGCGCCGTGGTGCGGCCCGTGCCGCATGGTGGCCCCGGTGCTGGACAAGCTGGCCGGCGAGTACGGCGACAAGATCACCATCGCCAAGGTCAACACCGACGAAAATCCGCAGTGGGCCATGAAGTACGGGGTACAGGGCATCCCCACCATGCTGTTCGTATCCGGCGGCAAGGAGGTTCACCGGCAGGTGGGCGCCGCCCCGGAGCCGCGCATGCGCCAGGTGTTCAAGGCCTTCCTCTCCGCAGTGGAAGAACCGACCGCGGCCTGAAGCCAATTGCCGACCTGTGCTAAAATCTGGGGAACCTGGGCAACCGGTTCCCCTCCTTTTTGTGTTGCGCAGGCTCGCGCAGATGTGGCGCAAGGTATCTCCTCAATAATTCGGGGCGCATGGGGATACGGCGTGGAGCGTGAAGGGTGGAGCGTGCCGGTGGCCTGCCCCGCATGGGGATGCGGCGTGGAGCGTGAAGCGTGGACGCTTCGCGGGAGCGTGCCGGTGGCCTGCCCCGCATGGGGATGCGGCGTGGAGCGTGAAGCGTGGACGCTTCGCGGGAGCGTGCCGGTGGCCTGCCCCGCATGGGGATGCGGCGTGGAGCGTGAAGCGTG
>CAYZNA010000284.1:2976-5292 GCA_964478665.1 uncultured Anaerolineales bacterium | reverse complement strand
CCCCCGCCCCCTTGCCCCTCCCCTCCCTCTCCTCCTTTCCTCCCTTCCTCCTTTCCTCCTTTCCTCCTTTCCTCCTTGCCTCCCTTCCTCCTTTCCTCCTTTCCTCCTTTCCTCCCCCCCTGCCCCGGCCGCACTGCGGCGGGGCCGTTTGGCGTTTGCGGATGGAAGCCTTATAATTCCGCTCATGCCCGAACCAACCGGCGTGCAACTTTTCATCACCTGCATCATAGACGCCCTCTTCCCGCAGGCTGGCGAGGCCGTGCTGGAGGTATTGGAAGCGCAGGGGGCGCCGGTTGCCTTTCCCCCCGGCCAGACCTGCTGCGGCCAGCCGGCCTACAACGGCGGCTTCCGCGAAGAGGCGCGGGGCCTGGCCCTGCGCTTCATGGATACCTTCGAGGCCGCGCCAGGCCCGGTCGTTTGCCCCTCCGGCTCGTGCACCGTCATGATCCGGCACGGCTACCCCGACCTGTTCGCCGGCGACCCGGCCCAACTGGCGCGCGCCAACGCGCTGGCCGCCCGCACCTACGAGTTCAGCCAGTACCTTGTGGACGTGCTGGGCCTCACCGAGTTGGGCGCCCACGCCAACTGGAGCATTGCCTACCAACCCTCCTGCCACCTGTTGCGCGGGCTGGGCCTGCGGGAACAGGCGCAGGCGCTGCTGGCCGGCGTGAAGGGCGCCACGCTGGCAGCGTTGCCGGAGGCCGAGGAGTGCTGCGGCTTCGGCGGCCTGTTCGCGGTCAGACACGGCGACATCTCGGGCGAGATTCTGCGCCGCAAACTGGAGGCGATACAGAAGAGTGGGGCGCAGGTGGTGGCCGGCTGCGATATGGGCTGCCTGATGCACATCCAGGGCGGCCTGCGCCGGGCCGGGGAAAACGTGCGCTGTGTGCACCTGGCAGAGGTGCTGGCAAACAAAGTGTGACCTTTCAACAGCGCGTCACCGCGGCCCTCAATAACCCCACCCTGCAATCCGCGCTCGACAGGAACGCAACCCGGCGCATTGCTGCGCGCGCGTCGGCCTTTGCCGCCCTGCCCGACGCCGAGGCCGTGCGCGACCGGGCGCGCGCCATCCGCATCGAAACCCTGACGCACCTCGACCGCTATCTGGAGCAGTTCACCGCCCGCCTGGCCGAGAACGGCGTGACCGTACACTGGGCGCAGAGCGGCGCCGAGGCCGGCCAGATCGTGGTCGGGCTGGCGCAGGAGCGCGGCGTGGAGTTGGTCGCCAAGTCTAAAAGCATGGTCAGCGAGGAAATTGAACTCAACCACGCCCTGCTGGCCGCCGGCATCCAGCCGGTGGAGACCGATCTGGGCGAGTTTATTGTGCAGATTCGCGGCGAGACGCCCTCGCACATCATCACCCCGGCGGTGCACCTGCGCCGCGAAGACGTGGCCCGCACCTTTCAGCAAAAACTGAACATGGACCCCGCCGCCGATGACGTGCCGGCCATGACCGCCCTCGCCCGCCGTCACTTGCGCCAGACCTTCCTCAGCGCCGGCATGGGCCTCAGCGGCGTCAACTTCGGCGTGGCCGAGACCGGCACTTTGTGCATCGTCACCAACGAGGGCAACGGACGCATGGTCACCAGCCTGCCCCCCATCCACGTGGCCCTGATGGGCGTGGAGCGGTTGGTGCCCACCCCGGAAGACCTGGAGATCATGCTGCGCGTCTTGCCGCGCTCGGCCACCGGCCAGAAGCTGACGGTGTACACCACCTTACTCAACGGCCCGCGCCGCCCCGGCGAACCCGACGGCCCGGACGAACTGCACCTTGTTTTGCTGGACAACGGCCGCAGCCGGGTGCGCCGTGGCCAACTGGCCGAATCGCTGCTGTGCATCCGCTGCGGCGCCTGCCTCAACGTCTGCCCGGTCTACCGCGAGATTGGCGGGCACGCCTACGGCAGCATCTACCCCGGCCCCATCGGCTCGGTGCTGGCGCCGGCCCTCGGCGGTACGGCCGAGTTCGGCCACCTGGCGCAGGCCAGCACCCTGTGCGGCGCCTGCGTGGAGGCCTGCCCGGTGCGCATTGACCTGCCCTCCATGCTGCTGCAACTGCGCGGCCAGCACGTCGAGCAGGCGCCCCAGCCAGCCTGGCTGGCGTGGGGCATAAAAGCCTACACCTGGGTGATGGAGGACGCCGGACGCTATCGCCTGTCGCAATCGTTGGCCGGCTTCGCCACTCGCCGCCTGGCCCGCGATGGCTGGCTGCGCCGGCTGCCCGGACCGCTGAGCCGCTGGACCATGAACCGGGATTTCCCCGCCTTCCCGCCCGGATCCTTCCGGGAGCGACGGGCCCGCCCCCGCGCCGCGCCCGCC
>CAYZNA010000284.1:0-2966 GCA_964478665.1 uncultured Anaerolineales bacterium | reverse complement strand
CGCCGGGGCGAGCAGCCCGCTCCCCCCAGTACGGGCGACCCGGCGGGTCGCCCCTACCCGCGCCCGCACCCCGCTCCCCACCCCGACCGGGGTCCCCGGCAGCCCGGGCCGGACCCGGCCCCCCAACAGAATCGCGCTCCCACGGCAGATCCCGCCCGGGAGGCCATCCTCGGCCGCCTGCGCGGGGTCAGCCTATCCATCCCCGGCGGCGCGGGTGCGCCGCTCCCGGATCCCACCGTTGGGGCCGCCTCCGGCGGTGCGTTATCGGCCCGCTTTGGCGAGGAATTGGCCGCGCTCGGCGGCGTCTTCCGGCTGGTGTCCGCCGAGAAGTTAGGGCAAACCCTGGTGGAGATGCTGGCGGAACGCGGCGCAAAGAGCGTCTTCACGTGGGTGCCGGAGATGTTGCCCATGCCCGGGTTGTACGAGCGGCTGCGGCGGGAGGGGATAACCGTGTTCGGGCCAATGGTCTCTACCGCCGGCCCCGACCGCCCTGCCGGGTTGGCTGATCGCGCCGCGGCCGCGGTGGGGTTGACCGGCTGCGAGGCGGCCCTGGCGGAGACCGGCAGCCTGGTGATGCGCGCCGGACCGGGACGCGGACGGCTGGCCTCGCTGCTGCCCCCGGTGCACATCGCATTGGTGCGACCGGAGCAGTTCTTCCCCTCGCTGGCGGCCTTTCTGGCCCATCACCGGCCCCCCGAGTGCCGCTATCGGGGGCTGGCCGCGCTGTTCCGTGAACCTTCCAGCCTGACCGTGATCTCCGGCCCCTCGCGCACCGCCGACATTGAAATGACGCTGACTATCGGCGTGCACGGCCCGGGGGAGTTGCACGTGCTGTGCATTCGCGACTGAGGGCGCGTTGACCCTCTGGCGGTCCCGCGCGGCAGTTGCACCCGGCCCCGGCCTGCACTATGATACCCCCCCAATTGCTGAACCCGGATTGAGAACCGATGAGCCACACTGCCCCGTTGAACACCTACTTTTATGCCAGCCGCATGGGCCGGATTATCTTGCAGGCGATGGGCGATACTCTGGGCAAGGAGCAACTGGCCGACGTGCTGCAACGAGCCGGCCTGGAGCAGTACCTTGTTACCCGGCCCAGCGGCAGTCTGGACCGCAAGTTCCCCTTTGAGCACGTGAGCGCCCTGCAGCAGGCGGTGGAGGAGGTGTACGGGATGAGGGCCGGCCACGCGCTCAACCTGCGGGTGGGGCGCAACGTGTTCGGCAGCGGGTTGAAGGAGTTCGACCCGGTGCTGGGGATTGCCGACCTGCCGCTGCGGCTGATGCCGCTGGGGATGAAGTTCCGCGTGGGCCTGGATGTGTTCGCGCGGGTGTTCAACCAGTTTACCGATCAGGTGGTGCGGCTCTCGGAGGACGACGAGCACCACCTGTGGGTGATCGAGCGTTGCCCGGTGTGCTGGGGGCGTCACACTGACGAGCCGTGCTGCCACCTGGCGGTGGGTCTGCTGGATGAGTCCATCTATTGGGGCACCGGCGGCCGGCGCTACAATGTGCGCGAGACGCTGTGCGTGGCGAAGGGCGACCCGACCTGCACCATTGCGATAGACAAGCGCCCGATTGATTAGTTCGAGGGTTTGTGGGGCGGGCATCCACATGCCTGCCTTTCCCACCACCGCCCCGCACGGGGATGCGCGGCCTACAACCCGTCAAAGAAGCCGCTCTCTTTGCGATTGCCGTTGAACGGCGGCCGGGCGCGGGTAAAGCTATCGCTGTTCGCTGCCAGGCGGAAGGCCCAACTCAGCGGGCCGCGGCGCGGCGGCCCGCCGGCCAGTTGGCTGCGGTGGCAGTCGCTGGCCGCCATTTTGACCCCGGCGTATTCCCGCGTGCGAACCACAGTGGTAATCGGAAAGTTGACCTCGGCCAGCGGCCGCAGGTCAATGTCTTTGTTGCGGCCAAAGCGGGCCGGGTCCTGCCCCAGCCAGGGGAGCACCCACAGGGCCAGCCGCAGCAGCCGGCGCGGCATGTTCATGTAGTACAACCGCGCCGGGGAAAAGGCCGGGCCGCACTCCGGGTAACGGGCCGGATCGCCGGCGGCCTCGAAGGCCAGCAGAGCGGCGCGGTGCAATGCAAGGTGATCGGGGTGGCCGTAGTCGCCGGCCGGGTCGTGGGTGAGCACCACCTGCGGGCGCAGGCGGCGGATCAGGGCCACAATCCGCCCGGCCACTTCCTCCGGTGGGGCGGCCGCCAGCCCCCGATTGCCGCTATCGGGGGCCAGCGCGTCGGGGTGGCCGTTGTCCGCCGAGCCGTCCATGCCGGAATCGCGGTAACCCAGGTGGGTGACGGAGGCCAGGCCCAGCGCCCCGGCGGCGCAGGTCAATTCGGCCCAGCGCAGGTCGCCGACCGAGGCGTAGTCTTGCAACAGTTCGGGGTCCACCGTGCCGGCCTCGCCGCGCGTGGCGCAGGCCAGGTGCACGGCCACCCCCTCGCGGGCGTAGCGCGCCAGGGTGGCGCCCGGGCCAAAGGACTCGTCGTCCGGGTGGGCAAGGTAAGCGAGCAAGATTCCGGGATTCAGGGCAGGGTACCTCCGCTTTTGTGGTTGACCGGTATTATACCGAAAACGTTCCTGCTCAGGCGTGAAACCCTTGCGAAGGGGTAACTGCTCAGCCTGCCATTGGACCTCACCCCCCTGCCCCCCTCTCCTGGCAAAAAACACGCCAGGAGAGGGGGGAAAGACTCGATCCCGAAGGACACCGGGACAGGTGTGAAGCCATTCTCCCCGTTCTCCCCCTCTCCCGACTGCGCTTTTTGCGGTCGGGAGAGGGGGCCGGGGGGTGAGGCTGAGCAGTTACGATTTGCATTTGTCCGTTTCTAAATTCTGTTGTAGTATAGTGAGACCTCTTATGCATGGAAGGGCAACCGGGCGTGTATGCCACGCCCTGCCAGATGCATATTCTCGCAGTGGCGCAAAACTCACTTTTCCCGACCGCCGGAGTCAAGGCTTCAGCCGG
>CAYZNA010000283.1:0-5299 GCA_964478665.1 uncultured Anaerolineales bacterium | reverse complement strand
TGGTCCGCAAGATGGTGGAAGTCGTCGGCCTCAAGCTGGAAGACCTCGGCAAGTAGCCTGCGGCTGACAGAGATTGGACGCTTCGCGGGAGATTGGGGAGGGAGCGTCGCCCCCGCGAAGTGTCCACTCCCTTCGCGGCGGCAAGCAACCAGATGCTCAAAGTTGAGAACCTGACGAAAATCTACGACGGCGGCGTGCTGGCGCTGGACAGCGTGAGCTTCGAAGTGCCGCGCGGCCAGTTTCTGGCCATCATCGGCCTGAGCGGTTCGGGCAAATCCACCCTGTTGCGTTGCATCAACCGGCTGGTAGAGCCAACCTCCGGGCGCGTGCTGCTGGATGGCAAGGACATCACCGCCGCCAACGCTGAGGAGTTGCGCCGCCACCGTCGCCGCATCGGCATGGTTTTCCAGCACTTCAACCTTGTCAGCCGTTCCAGCGTACTGACCAACGTGCTGGCCGGCCGGCTGGGCTACGTCAACCCGGCGTGGAGCCTGCTCAACCGCTTCCCCAGGGACGACATGGAAAA
Organism: uncultured Anaerolineales bacterium; assembly: GCA_964478665.1. Classification (GTDB taxonomy): domain Bacteria; phylum Chloroflexota; class Anaerolineae; order Anaerolineales; family CAYZNA01; genus CAYZNA01. The sequence goes on along the minus strand of CAYZNA010000283.1, from coordinate 4,773 downwards.
GGCCTTCAAGCAACTCGAGCGCGTCGGCATCGCCGATAAGGCCCACTACCGCGCCGACGAACTGAGCGGCGGCCAGCAGCAACGGGTGGGCATTGCCCGCGCCCTGATGCAGGACCCGGAAGTGATCCTCGCCGACGAACCGGTCGCAAGCCTTGATCCGGTCCTCGCCCATAGCATCATGCAGTACCTCGAACGTATCAACCAGGAGGACGGCGTGACCGTCCTCTGTAGCCTGCACTTCCTCGATCTGGTGCATCGCTACGCCGACCGGGCCATCGCGCTCAACGAGGGGCGGCTGGTGTTTGATGGCGCCCCGGTGGGAATAGACGACAAGAAGTTCAAAGAAATCTATGGCAAAGAGGCCGAGCGTGTGGGCTGAGGCCGGCTCTGGAGCAGCATGGATAAGAAACCATCCCTGAGCAGGTCTATCAAACTTGGGGCTGCCGTACTGGCCGGTCTGATCGTCTATGCCTATGGCTTTCAGGTCACGAAGGTTAGCCTGGAAGAAATCAGTTCTCCCAGACGGCAGGAAAGCCTGGTGCGCATCCTGCGCGCCCTGGCAAGGCCGGACCTGCTGCGCTACGAACAGCAGGAGTTCACTGTCAACGCGCCGATCCGTGTGCCCTGCCCGGCCGGGGGGTGGAGTCCGCCAGAGCCGGACCGGAACAACCCGTACATCATTGTGACTCCCGCCTGCGCCGACCCCGGCGCTGAGATCCGGGTGGAGGGCGGCGGCTTTGAGCCCGACGCCAGAGGCCCGCTCAACTTCATCCCGCCCAGCGGCGTCAGCCTGCAAATGGGCGCTATCGCGACCGATGCCAGCGGGCATTTCGAAGTCACGGTCAAGCTACCCAGGCGCCCGAGCGAGGAGACCCAGACAGTCCGCGCGGTCACGCGTCGCAATGTGGGCCTGCCGCACTTCAATCAGAACGCGAAGGACACCTGGGCCAAGATCATCGAAACCGTATTCCTTGCCCTGCTGGCCACCACTCTGGGCACTGCCCTGGCCGTGCCGTTGAGCTTCCTGGCAGCGCGCAACCTGATGAAGCCGGTCACCAGCCCGCTGAGCAGCGTGGCCCTTTCGGTGCTGGCGTTGCCGGCCGGGTTGCTGGTCGGCGCGCTGGCCGCCCGCCTGGTGGGCCAGGCCAGCAGTATGCTCACCGAGAGCGTCTGGCTCAGCACGGGCGGGCTGGTCGTTGGCCCGCCCATGGTATGGGGCATTACCCGGTGGGCGTTGCCCCAGGAGGAAACCCGGCGCCCCACTCGGCTGCTGCGCGCCGGACGCGGTCTGGGGCTGCTCGCATCGGCGCTGGTCGGGTTGCTGTCGCTGTTCCTGCTGGCCAGTCTGGGCGCGCGCACCGGGACGGCGCTGGCTCCCCGGCTCGGCCCGTTGAGCTTCCTGGGCGTGTTCATGGCCGACCTGGGCGACATCCTCAACACCCTGATCGTGCTGCTGGCCGCCCTGGCCGGGGCCGGCGTGCTCGCCGGCGCGGCCGGCCGGCTGGGGCAGTTTACCGCCGAGCGGCTGCCCGCGGCAGTGAACAGGGTCCTGGACCCCCTGCTGGCGGCAGCCGCCGGGGCAGTGATCGCCGTCTGCATCGGTCTGGCCCTGCGCTGGACTTACCAACTCACCGACCTGCGGCAGACCGTGTACGGCCCGGCTGCGCTCGGCGCGCTGCTCGGGCTGGCGCTGGCCATCCGCGCCAGTCGCAACAGCACTTTGCCGGTTGGCCTGGTGGTGTACTACATCACCCGCACCATCTTCAACACCTTGCGCTCCATCGAGCCGTTGGTGATGGCCATCGTATTCGTGGTCTGGGTGGGCATCGGCCCGTTTGCCGGGGTGCTGGCCCTCGCCCTGCATACCGTGGTAGCGCTGGCCAAACTGTACTCCGAGCAGGTAGAGAGCATTCTCCCCGGCCCGCTGGAGGCCATCACCGCTACAGGGGCCACGCGCATGCAGACCGTCATCTATGCGGTGGCGCCGCAAATCGTCCCGCCCTACATTTCCTTTACCATGTACCGCTGGGACATCAACGTGCGCATGTCCACCATCATCGGATTCGTGGGCGGCGGCGGCATTGGCCTGTTGTTGCAGCAAAACATCAACCTGCTGCTGTACCGGGCGGCCAGCGCGCAGATGCTCGCCATTGCTATCGTGGTCGCCAGCATGGACTATCTCAGCTCCCGGCTGCGCGAGCACGTCATCTGAGACCAGGTCGAGGGCGAGGGGGCAAAAAGCCCGCTCGCGCCATGTCATCCGGCCGGCTCGCCCCATGGACCTCGGCATCGCCATCGTTAGTTGGAACGTGCGCGATCTGCTGGCGGCCTGTCTGGAGAGCGTGCTGGCGGAGGTCAACCGCTCCGGGCTGGCGGCCGGCGCCTGGGTGGTGGACAACGCCTCCGGCGACGGCAGCCCGGACCTGGTGCGGGAGCGTTTCCCGCAGGTCCACCTGATTCAGAATCGCGATAACCCCGGCTTCGGCGCGGCCAACAACCAGGCCTTCCGCGCCATGGGATTCGCGGCCGGGCGGGAACCCGACCCCGAGTCCCATTTCCGGCGCATCGGCGAGTGGGGCCACCCCTACGACCCCGGCCTGCCGTTTGCCGTCTTCTGCCTGAACCCGGACACCGAACTCCGGCCCGGTGCGCTGCGCGCCCTGTACGATTTCCTGCGCTCCCGGCCGCGCGCCGGTCTGGTGGGGGCCGGTTTGCAGAACCCGGACGGTTCGCTCCAGCACGGAGCCTTCTGCTTCCCCGGACCGACGCAGGCTGCCCTCGACCTGTTCCCCCCGCCCGGACGGCTGGCGCGACTGCTCGATTCCCCGCTCAACGGGCGTTACCCGCGCGGGCTGTACGCCGGGCAGGAACCGTTCCGGGTGGACTTCGTGCTCGGCGCGGCCTTCATGGTGTGGGGCGAGGCACTGGCACAGACCGGCGGCTTCGATGAGCACTTCCGTCTGTACTGCGAGGAGATTGATTGGGCGCGGCGGTTGGCGCGGCTGGGCTGGGAGCGCTGGCTGCACCCCGGCGCGGAAGTGGTCCACCATGGCGGGCAGAGCACCTCGCAGATTCCGCTCGACTCCCTGCTGGCCCTGTGGCAGGCGCGCCGCCAACTGTATGACCGTTACCATCCCCCCCTCACCGTGCGGCTGACCGGGCTGCTGGTGCGGGCGGCCATGCGCCGCCGGGCGCGGCGGGACCCCGCCGGGGCACAGACGTATCAAGCCATAGCAGAACTGTGGCGGCTGTGATGACGGATTACCTCCAGTACATTTGCTGGTCTCTCTGGCGAGACGGGCAGAGTGCAGCGCAGCCACCATGCTGACCGCCATCGTTCTCACCCTGAACGAACAGGAGCACCTGCCCGACTGCCTCGCCTCTTTGCGTTGGACCGACGAACTGGTGGTGTTCGATTCATTCAGCAGCGACCGCACGCTGGAAATCGCGCGGCGGGCCGGGGCGCGGGTGCACCAGCGCGCATTCGACAACTATGCCGCGCAACGCAACGCCGCGCTGGCCGCCTGCCCGCAAGCCGAATGGGTGCTATTTGTGGACGCCGACGAGCGAGTGCCCCCGGCCCTGGCGGAGGAAATCCGGGCCGTGATGCAGCAGGGCCGGGCGGCAGCGGGCTGGATCCCCCGGCACAACTACATCTTCGGGCGCCTCACCCTGCACGCCGGCTGGTACCCGGACTACCAGTTGCGCTTGCTGCGCCCGGACCGCGCCCGCTACGATCCCGAGCGGCCGGTGCACGAACTGGCGCTGGTGGACGGGCCGGAGGTCCACCTCAGCCGGCCGATGGTGCACCTGAACTACGCCAGCGTGCACGAGTTCGTAGCCAGACAGCGAACCTACGCCGAATACGACGCGCAGATTCTCTACCGGCACGGGCAGCGGGCGCGCCCGTGGAACTACGTTTTGCAGCCGCTGCGCCAGTTCTGGTGGCGCTATGTGACGCTGCATGGCTGGCGCGAGGGCCTCCACGGCCTGCGGCTGAGCGTGCTGATGGCGTATTTTCAGTTTGTGCTGTACCGGCGGCTGGCGTCATTAGCCCGGCGAGGCGGCCAGGCCTGACACATCTTTTGCGTGCACATCGCTGCGTCGGGTGCATTTAAGTTATCTGGCGGCGCATGGTTATATCACGAAAACATGCCAAAGAAATACCGCCCCAACTCCCTCCGTCTCGCTGCGCACGACTACAGTGACTCACGCTACGCCTACTTCGTGACCTTCAACAGCCAGATCAAACACCTGAGGCCGGATAGCCCGCTCGTCCACGATGCGCCGTTTTCTCACCCCGCATTGGCTGACCGCATCGTCGAAGGGTTGAATTACTACAGGCAGTCGGAACGCTGGTGGGTGTACGCCTATTGTGTCATGCCGGATCATGTCCATCTGCTGGCTACGCCTCGAAACGGGCGGAATCTATCCAACATCATTGGCGCGTTGGAGAGTTACGTGGTGCGGCTGGCGTGGGAACTGGGCGTCGTGGGGAAACTCTGGCAACGCTCGTTCTACGACCACATCCTGCGCTCCGGCGCCAACCCGAACGACGTGATCGCATACATCCTGAATAACCCCGTTCGCGTCGGGCTGTGCCAGCGTCGGGAGGACTGGCCATGGGCGGGAACACCCGACCCATGGACATAGTTCGCCACGTCGGGGCGGGTGTCCCTGTCCGCCCCGGCATCGGTCCCGCCCCACGGGGCGACCAGAGGCCCCGCCCACGGGGCGACCAGGCCCCGCCCACGGGGCGACCAGGCCCCGCCC
>CAYZNA010000282.1:4257-5308 GCA_964478665.1 uncultured Anaerolineales bacterium | reverse complement strand
CCGCCGACTCTTTGACGAGGGACGCCTCGAGATCGGGCGCGCCGAGGGGGCGCTCTTTGATCTTGCCGCCGACCGCCGCCGCGAGGTAGTTGTTGTAGCCCGAGCCGACGTACACGATCGGACTGCGCAGTTCCTCGTTGGTGCGGATCAGCAAGTCGGCATAGGCGCGCGGGTCGGCGATCAGTTCGCCAAACTGCTTCTGCCAGTGACGGACCGTCCACACTCCGCCGCCAAAAATGGTCGCCGGAATATGGCCGCTCGACTTGAGTTCGAAGGCTTCAAACATCGCTTCTTTCGGATTCATGGTCTCTTCCTTCCCACGGGCGAGATTCGCAGAGTGCCGCCGCGAACGGCGAGGAGGTGGGGCTTGCGCTCCACCGGGGAGGTCGGGATACAAGAGGCAGGCGGGAACCCTTCCGAGCAGGTTCCCGCCTGCGTTGCCGTCTGGAGAACTAGCCGACCCCGGTATTGAACGACGGGGCCGCCAGGTATTCCCACTTCTCTCCCTTGCGGTACTTGCCGGCAATGTCGAGCACTTTGAGCGCATACTCAAAGCCATACGGAATTCCGGGTCCGCCCGGCACAAATCCGCAGGCCACCGTGCCGACCACCACCGATTCGAGAATCTCGGCGTCCGACGCGCCGGCGTTGATGGCCGGGATCACGTGGATCAGGCAGCGCGGCGACATGTGCGTGACGCCGACGGCGACGAACATCAATTCCTTGATCTTCTTGGGGATGGCGCCGTCGCCGAACACGGTCTGATAGAAGTTGGCAAAGGCCATCCCGTTGTCGGGAATGACGTTGTTGAGGATCTGATACATGCGCGGAATGAACATCATGTTCTGGGTCATGAAGTCATTTACTTCCTGGGGGGTTGCCATGATTGCCTCCTCGTGGGCTGATGGGTGGGGGGGATGGGAACGGGTCAGAACGGACGGAGCGGATTCGGTTTCGTTCGATACCGGCCTCCTTTCACTTGGCGCGTGGAGGGGAAGCACGCACCCTCACATGGGGATAAAGAACCAGAGGCGCTTCTGGGCAATGGGCG
>CAYZNA010000282.1:3055-4247 GCA_964478665.1 uncultured Anaerolineales bacterium | reverse complement strand
AGAGAAACAGCGAGGCAAACACCAGATTGACCGGGTCAAAGGCGCGAACGAGACCATAATAGGCCAGCGCCAGGATAATACTCAGATAGGGAATGCGGGTCAACCAGCGAGGCGGCATGCCACTGGCCACGATGATTTCGCCGGCGAAGTCCTCGTACCCTGCGGGCAGCGGGCTGCCCGAGTCCGGGCGCGCGCCCGCCGGGGCGTCAGAATTCGTCATCGCGGGCTTTCCTTTCGTTTTCCAGCATGGCGTACTTGGCCGCTTCGATGTCCTCGAACTGCCCATGCGTCCTGGCCCAATAGTAGCCGAGCCAGAACAGCAGAAGGATGATCGCCAGTGTGGCTAGCACGAGCCAGGTGCCGGGATAAACCATTCGGCCTCGATGGGGCCGGGTCTGAAGCCCGTCCCTACTTCAATGTCAGCATGTACGCTGTCAGAGCCAGCAGGTCGGCGTCGGAGAGGTAGTCAAACGACGGCATGACCGAGCCGGCTGTGACGGCGCGCGGGTTCCGAAAGTGCAGCGTGTGCCACGCCGGGTTGTCCCCGATTCCGGCGCGGCTGGCAACGTGGGCGAGGTCGGGGCCTTGCCGTTCGGTGCCCCAGAAGACCGGGCTTTGATAGTAGTAGTCTCCCGGAACGGATTCCGGGCCGATGTCGCCCGGCAGGTGGATGCGGCCAGTGTTGGCCTCCGGGGCGCGGACCTGCTGGGTGTGGCAGTAATGGCAGCCCTCGCGCAGGTAGATCTGACGGCCGCGCAGTTCTATTTCGGTGTAAGGCCGCGCCAGCGCCGACGGGCCAACGGGGTCCTGAGAGGGGAGGATGATGGTGACGATGACGCCCAGCAGCAGGCTGATGAGCGAGCCGCCCGTCAGATAGACCAGACTCGGTTTCACTGGCCGACTCCCGTGCTGACGGCGAGGGCGGGAGCGGGGGCCTCCGCCGGCCGGCGGGTCGTCTGCCAGACGTTATAGACAAAGAGCAGAATCCCCAGCCCGGCCACCAATCCCCCCGCCAGCCGCCCGATGAAGAACGGCTGCATCGCGATCACGGTCTGAAGGAACGGGGCGCTCGCGCTCAGCCAGTTCGCCCCCTGAATCACTCCCGCGACCCACAGCGCAATCATGAAGAGAGTCATGCCGCCGGTGGTGAGCCAGTAGTGCCACTCCATCAACTTGCGGCTGTAGATTGGCC
>CAYZNA010000282.1:0-3038 GCA_964478665.1 uncultured Anaerolineales bacterium | reverse complement strand
GTAGATGAGGGCAAAGGCCCAGAAAGAATAGTCGGCGACAAAGGCAAGGTGGCTATGGCCGACGGTCCAGTTGGTGAAATGCACCAGCATCGAGAAGGAGCGAAACGACTGGGCCACGCCCTGCACGCAGGTGAAGGCCCAGAACAAGGCCCCGGTCACGAAGAAGCGCAGGGCCACGTCCGCCCTCGCTTTGCGCCAACTCGCGCGCATGGTCAGGAAGAAGTTGGTCATGAAGGCGATGGTGGGAACCATGGCGAGAATGCTGAACACAATCGTCAGATACTCCAGCCAGTCCGGAGCCGGGCTGTAGAGTTGGTGGTGCTGGCCGGCCCACACGCTCCACAATCCCCACAACGCCAGACGATGGCTGTAAAGCGGTTGGCCGGTCAGTTTGGGCAGCAAGTACAACGCCAGCCCGATGCCGGCGGTGGTGAACCACGAGTTGAAGAGGTTGTGGACGTAGAAGTAGTTAACGATGTTGTCCGTCATGCCGGTGTACGCGCCGGACGGGTCCCAGATTTTGTTGCCCACCATGTAGACCGGGATCAGGACGAGGGTTGCCGCCATGAAATTCCACAGGCTGACGTAGACCTTCGGCTCGCGCCGGCGGGCGACCGTGCCCCAGATGTTCACCGCCAGCAGGACCATGTTGAGGACGAAGAGCAGGTCGAGCGGCCAGATCATCTCGGCGTACTCGCGCCCCTGCGTCAACCCGAGCGGCAGAGTGACCAGCGCGCCCAGCATCGTCAAGTTCCACAGCCACCAGTTGAGGTGCGCCAGCCGCTCGCTGTACAGCCGGGCGCGCGTCAGGCGCGGGACGACGTGGAGGATGGCCCCGGCGTAGGCCTGCGACAGCCAGCCGAAGATCATCAGGTTGACGTGCGCCGGCCGCAGCCGCCCGAAACTCAGAAAGGGCTTGACGCTCAGCGGCAGGCCGTCGTACAGCGCGGGGACCATCAGCAGGCTGGCAAGGGTCAGCCCCAGCAACCCCGGCACGATCAGCCAGAAGAGGGCGGAGTAGAAGAAGCGGCGGCTGGCGCTTCCGGGTTCGTCGCTCAACATGGGTCAGAAGGTCAGCGTGCCGCGCGCGCGCATGGCGTAATCAATCAGCGAGGCGCCGCCGATCAAGCGGGCTTCCGGGATCAGGTCTTCCGGTTTGATCTTGCGCACGCTGGCGGTTTGCGTGCAGACTTCGACCCGCACGCCCATGTCCAGCGCTTCGGCGATGCGCGAGGCAATGGTCGGGTCGCCGGCCGCCGAGGCGTCCTTTGCGGCAGCGTCTTTGCGGGCCGCGTCGGCGCCCTCTTGCACGCAGTAGACCACGGTGTTCTGCCCCATGGCCGCCGCCAGCGCGGCATACATGAAGGCGGCGCGCACCTGACCGGGCCGATCCAGCCCGCTGCACAGCACGACCACGAACAAGTTGTCGTCTTCGGAAGTTGGTTGGGGATGCGCAGCCGCGGCCGGTCCTTTGCGGACGTAGAAACTGTACTGGCCATCCGCCTGCGGGCCGATCTCCAGCAGGTCGGAGCCGAGGCGCGCCGCCCAGGTTTCCAGCTCAGGTTTTGTGTTGGCATCGCTGGCGAGCACTTCCAGCACCTGACCGGCTGCCATTTCCGCCAGAGCCTGCTCCGCCTTGAGGATGGGAACCGGATATTTCAAGTTCCGGCAATCGAGTATTCGATCAGCCCGTGGTATGCTCATGGCAAGCCTCCTTTGGGATGAGAGACGGAAAGTTGAGAAACATGAGAGAGTATAGCCTCGAACAGTTTTGAGGGCAAATCAAGTGCCGGGCGGCGCAGTCGCACCAGAGCGAGAATCAAACCGGGTTCTCGGTCGGAGGACCGAGAACCCGGTTGGATGCGGCGCGCAAGTGGGTTGAGTCAGCGAGGGGTCAGCGTTTCTCTCGGGCTCTCGTTTCCGCTGGCGGGCGCGATTTCGTCCACGGGTAGAGGCGCCCGTTGCCGTTCTTCGACCGGCCGTTGGCGGCTTCGCTTTCGGGCGATTGGTACAGGTAATAGTGGTAGTAGTGATGATAGCCGGCGCGGCCCGGAGCGTATTTGTTCATCACGACGCCGACTACGCGCGCGCCCACTTGCTCCAGGCGGGCGCGGGTTTGCGCGGCCGCCCCGGCGCGGGTCACGCCGCTGTCCACGACCAGCAGCACGCCGTCGGTGTGGCGCGAGAGCACCAGGGCATCGGAGACGGCCAGCATCGGCGGAGAGTCGAGGATGATGACGTCATTCTCTTTCTCCAGCCATTCCAGCAGTTGGCGCATCACCCCGGAGCCAAGCAGTTCGGACGGATTGGGAGGCAGCGGGCCGGAGGCGATGATGGAGAGATTGGGAATGTCGGTCTCCTGAACGACTTCCACCTGCCCGAAAGCCGTCGCGCGCATCAGGTCGGTCAGGCCGCCGGAATTGGGCCGGCTGAGAGCCTTGTGAACCGAAGGGCGTCGCAGGTCGGCATCCAGCAGGGTGACTCGCAGCCCGGCGCGCGCCATGACAATCGCTAGATTGGAGACGACCAGAGTCTTGCCGTCGCCCTGGCCGGGGCTGGTCACGAGCAGAGTACGCAGAGGGCGCTCCACGCCGATGAACTGCAGGCTGGCGCGCAGCGCGCGGAAGGCCTCGGTGGTGGGCGAGTGCGGCTCGCTTTCCGCGATGGTGTAGAGCAGGCCGGGGTCGGCGAGGCTGCGTGGCTGGGCAATGACGCCGATGACCGGCACCCCCAGCGTCTCCCGCACCTGATCGGGCGAGCGAATGCTGTCGTCCAGGTATTCCGTCAGCGTCGCCACCCCGACGGCCAGCAGCAGTCCCACCAGCGAGGCCAGCATGGTGTTCTGCGCCGTGCGCGGGCTGACGGGCGCGGCCGGCACCAGCGCCGGCTCCACAATGTAGATGTTGCTGGTCGAGTTGGCTTCCGCCAGGCGGACGTTTTCGTAACTCTGCAGCAGGGTCGTATAGGATTGCTGATACCGCGTGAGGTCTGCCTGCAAGCGCGCCAGTTCCAACTCCTGCGCGGAGTTGAGCGGGACA
>CAYZNA010000281.1:223-5327 GCA_964478665.1 uncultured Anaerolineales bacterium | reverse complement strand
GCTGGGTCAGCGCCTGGGGGCACGACTTGCTGCCGGTAGCGGCCCTGTTCGGGGTGGTCAAGAGCAGCGGGGTGGTGGGGATCGACGAGAAATATGTCCTGGTGCCCAAGCGCCGCCCTGAGCCTGTCGAAGGGAACGACCAGCCGGCCGGGAAAATGCACCGCTGGATGTACGTCTATCTGGCGGTGGATGTGTGGACCTATGACCGGCTGCATATTGCGCTCTATCCGCACAACGATCAGGCCAGCGCCCACGCCTTTCTGCTGGCCCTGCGCGCCAAGGGCTATCACCCCACACAGCCAAGAAGTGTACGGCCCCCACTACGCGGACGAGCACCCGGAGGCCGCCCACCTCAAAACGCAGCTCTACGCCATCTTCGACACGACCTCCCCGGAAGAAGCCCACCGGCGGTATGCGCAAGTGCTGGAGCGGAAAGCGGGGTATGTCACCGCCACACCGGCGGCCGCGGCCATCCCTTCGACCGGCTCAGGGCAGGCTTTGACTTCCTGGAACGCCACTGGCCGAAACTGGTCAATGGGATCGGCAGCGCGACCATCCCGACCACCAACAACACGGCCGAACTGGTCATCCGCCGCTTCGACCAGCACTACCAGAACTTCGGCGGCTTCGAGTCCCAGGCCAGTGCGCAGTGTTACCTGGCGGTCTTCGAGCAGCTCTATCGCTTCACCCCCTTCTCGCCAGATGCACAACCCCGCATCCGGGGCCAATCCCCGCTCCAGTTAGCCGGCTATGACGTCGCCCAACTGCCCATGACCGCCCTCTGTTCCGGCTTGAGTATCAACTGGCCGACGGAGGTCAATCCTGTCCCCAATTGACTACGCTCCCAAATCCATCGTCTTTACCCCACGCTGAGGATTGCTATATTCACAGGATACCCAGAATACGATGATCATATTCTCGCAGAAGAATTAGGGGCATCGGCTTACTTAGCGAAGATAAGAAAATCATTTCCTTTGGACCCCGATAAACAACGAAGGTTCTTTCAATCGCTAGCAGCCTGTCGGAGAGATACACACAGCGGGCGATTGAATGATAAACTTCAGCCATGACCAGAAAATTCAAAACACCCGATTACGAAGCCACCCTCAATCAAACCATCCCCTTGCGCGAAGCCCTACCCCTGAACCACCTGGCACGCTTCATCGTGGACATCCTTGCGCACCTCGACTTGAGTACAATCTACGCCCGCTATGCCCCGGTCGGGGGGGAGCCCCTCGCGCCGGAAATCCTGTTGGCGCTCTGGTTCTACGGCTATGCCACCGGCGTCTTCAGTTCCCGCAAACTGGAACGCGCCACCTACGAGAGCCTGCCTTTTCGGTTCGTCGCTGGCGGGTTCCATCCCGATCACGACACCCTGGCCAACTTCCGCAAAACCTTTCTGCCGGAGCTCAAAGGGCTGTTTGTCCAGATCCTGGTCTTGGCCCAGTTGGCGGGCGTGTTCCAGTTGGGCAACATCAGCCTGGATGGCAGCAAGATCCATGCCGATGCTTCCAAGCACCAGGCCGTCAGTTACGGCCGCCTGTTGGAACTGGAAACTGCCCTGCGCACCGAAGTCGACGAACTGTTTGCCTTGGCGGAACAGGCCGAGCGCGGGGCGGTGGCGCTGCCGGAGGACATGGTGCTCGAGGACGAAATCGCCCGGCGGCAGGCGCGGCTGACCAAACTGGCCGAGGCCCAGACTGTCTTAGAAGCCCGCGCCCAGGAGCGGTATGCGGCCGAAAAAGCCGCCTACGACGCCCAACGGGAGGAACGGGAAGCGAAAGCCCGGGCCTCTGGGCGGAAGCCGCGCGGGCGGGCGCCGCAGCCGCCGGAACCGGGGGTGCGGCCCGGCGATCAGTACAACTTCACCGATCCGGAGTCGCGCATCATGAAGAACAGCACCAACGAAGGCTTTGACCAGCACTACAACGCCCTGGCAGCGGTGGATCAGGCCAGCCTGTTGATCGCCGCGCCCTACCTCTCCAACCACCCCAACGATAAGCAGGAAGCCTTGCCCACCGTCGACGCCATTGCGCCGGAAGTGGGGCACCCACATGCCGCGGCCTGCGATGAGGGGTTCTTCAGCGGCAGCAATGTCCATGGGCTAGAAGACCGGGGCATTGCCCCGTACATCGCCACCGGCCGGGAAGCCCACCACCGCAGTTGGCGGGACTTCTTTGCCGAACAGCCGGAACCGCCCCCCGCGGACGCCAGCGAGAAAGTGAAGATGGCGTACAAACTGCAAACCGCGATCGGTCAGGAGATCTATCGGTTACGGAAGTGTACGGTGGAGCCGGTGATCGGGATCATCAAGGAAATCCTGGGCTTTCGGCAGTTCTCCTTGCGGGGTTTGGTGGCGGCGGCGGGCGAGTGGGTGCTGGTGTGTCTGGCCTTCAACCTGAAGCGCATGCACACGCTCTACCAGGCGCAGGGCTTGCTCTAGGTCAGGGGTGGTTTTCACGCGCCTGAAGTCGGCCTTGGGAAGGCTTCGACATGCTCAACCGCTCCCGTTTACGCCTTTTTTGCCAGAATCACCGGCCAATCCGGTCCCGCTTGGCCGTCCTGATTGTTAAAGAACTTGTCTCTCCGACAGGCTGCTAGTAACCTGTTTTCCGCACCTTACCAAGAGTAATTTGAACTCAGTCCATACGGCATAGCGGCCATCGGCCCAATTCGCTGTACAATTGGGGTACAACAAACCCGTCCAGCGAAGAGGAGATGACCGCCATGCTTGATTTCAGCCTACCACTGCTTGCGCTACTTGTCAACTGCGGCCGCGTTGGGTTGCGCCGGTTATGGCGATTGCGCCGCCAAGCGGCCTGGCTGGTGTGGGGGCTGTGGGCGTTGGTCATCCTCAGCCATCTGTTGGGATTGGCGGCGGCGGTTGGTTCGGCCTCCCAGCCTGAAGCCCGTTGTTCAGCCCCTCTGCCGCCACTGGCCGTGGGCTCGGGCGTCCTGGGGCTGGCGATCGGGCTCTGGCTGGCCGGGCCCCATGGGCCGGCTTTTCCCTGGAACAAGTGGGAAGTGCGCTGGATGGTGCGGCGGCGGCGGTTGAGCGACTTGACCCTGGACGAGTGGTTGGCCTTGCTCCCGCCTGGGGTGGGGACGCTGGCCCAGGTGGTGGACTGGCTGACCCGCAGCCAGACGGTCAAGTATCTGGCGGCGCTGCCTTTGCTGTATCCGATTCTAACCGAGTTAGAAGTCGAAGCCATCATTGACAAGTATTGTCCGACCGAGGCCGAAGTCAATATCGGTGCGGTGATTGTCTGCTTGTGTTTGAACCGGCTGACCGCCCCCCGCCCGCTGTCGGGCGTGTTCGAGTGGGCGGCCCGCGTCACCCTGGAAGAATTAGTCGGCGTGCCAGCCAGCAAACTCAACGATGACCGTCTGGGGCGGGCGCTGGATGCCATCCAGCCCCATCTGGCTGACCTCTGGACCGAAATCGTCAGCCGGGCGTTGGTGCGCTATCAGATTGACCTGAACCTGGTGTTCTACGACACCACCGCCTTCTACTTCGAAGGCGAGTACGCCAACAGTTCCCACATCCGGTTGGGTTTTTGCCGCTCACATCGCGGCAAGAAGCAGCGCAAGCTGGCGCTCAACGTCACCAGCCGCGAGAAGTTCCCTTTCCTGTACCAACTGCTCGACGGCGAGGTGGCCGATGTGGCCACGGTGCAGGCCAACATGACCCGGCTGCTGACCGTGCTCCAGGGGCGCGGCTGGCCGGTAGACACGGTGCTGGTGGTCGGCGACCGGGCGATGATCAGCGCCGAAATTGTGTTGGCCTATCACCGTGCCAACCTGAAGTACTTGAGCGCCCTCAAGGTCATGGGTGAACCGGAAGTGGCGCTGATCCGCAGCGTCAGTGCGGCGGAATTCTTAGCCCACCCGGTGGATGACGACCATGCCAGCGTCGAGCGCAAGTACACCTTCACCCACCAGGGGCAGTCGGTCACCGACCGGGCGTTAGTGACCTTGAGCCAGACCTTGCGACGGCGGCAGCGCCACCATCGCCGGGCGAAAATCCGGCAACGGCTGGCGACTTTGCAGACCATCGCCAGCCAGCAGTTGAACCGCCGCAAGTATAAACAGGCCGCCTACGCCTGGGCGCAGATCGAAAAACAAGTGCTCTCTCAACCCGGCGGCGAATTCCTGGCGGTGACACTCAGCGGCGAGGAGGGCGACTTGCGGCTGACCTGGCAACTGAATGTACCGGCGCTGCGCGCCGCGATGCGGCTGGACGGCAAATTCATCTTGGTCTCCAATGACCGCACGCGCACGCCCGCCGAATTGGTGGCCTGCTACGGCGAGAAAGATAAAGTGGAAAAAGCCAACCGCACCCTCAAAGGCCCGCTGCGCTTGCGACCAGTGTTCTTGCACAACGACGAACGCATCGAAGCCTTGATCTTCGTGACCTTGCTGGCCTTGCTGACCTATTCCATTCTGGAAATGAAATGCCGGCGGCGTGGTCTGCACGTGACCGGCGAAGCCATCTTGAAGGGCTTCGCCCACCTGGCGCTGATCTATACCGTCTGCCGGGATAGCAGTGTCGTAGTACGGCTGACACCCCTGACCCGCTTCCAACGTCAGGTCGTGGCAGCCCTGGCGCTGGCGACCTGGCCCCTGAACCTTGTACCCGGCAACCTCCACCCAGGTGGTCTGGCGGTCGTTTCTAACCCGCTGCCAGATACGCAACGACTACCCTTATTGACCTGACCGGCCCGGCAACGGGAAGGGAGCAGTCCGCCGGGCGAACAAAAACGCCGGAAGAAGGCTGCCGTCACCGCCATCCAGACGTTGCCGGGGGCGGAGCAGATCTTATGGACTGTGTTAAGGTGCTTGGTTGGGGCCGCGAGGGCTTCAGATTACCCTACGTCAGGGTGCGGAAAACAGGATACGTAATAGGTTTCTCGTAGGGTTTCGTGTTCGCTCCACGCTCCTGAGCGACGTTCTTTGTCGCCCTCCACGCTCCACGCTTCCAGCTCTTCCCTCGTTCTCGAAAAGACCGCCTCTGCCGGCACCACCCACAGGTTGAAGCACTCCGGCCGGCGGACGAAGACGTCGCGGGCGTGCGCGGAAGCGCTGAACGGGATCTTGAGCCGGC
>CAYZNA010000281.1:0-213 GCA_964478665.1 uncultured Anaerolineales bacterium | reverse complement strand
CGGCAGCCCCTCGACGATCTTCAACAGTTCGTCCTTCGTGGCCTGCTGATCGTAGAACGTCGCGATGAATCCATGCGGAGCGCGGGGATGATATTCTGCCAGCAGGCCGGGCGTAAACTTCCGGATGGACTCCTGCAGCTCCGGCGGCAGCCCCACCAGCTCTGTGCTGAAGGGCTGGATTGTCGCCAGGCGGATGGCGCAGCCGTATTCCGC
>CAYZNA010000280.1:0-5335 GCA_964478665.1 uncultured Anaerolineales bacterium | reverse complement strand
TCGAACTTAGACGAAAAACAAGAGGATACCACCAAAATTTTCATCTACTGATACTCAGTTCTGGAGACTCCCGCAACGTGATACAATCACGCTGGACAGACCGAGACCGCGATGGACGCCCTCACGCTCCCCCCGTAATTGACCAATTCCCCGCCCCCCACTCCCTCCCCTGACCGGGCCGCGCCCGCCGGTTCCCTGCTCTGGCGTCTCTGGCCCTGGCTGGAGCTGCTCTTGCTCGCTGCCCTCGCCCCGGCCGCCCTCTTCCCCACCCCCAGACGCTTCGCTGCCCTGCTGCTGATCCCGCTGCTCTGGCTGGCGCGCTCGTTCCTCGCCCGCCGTGTTCAACGTTCAACGTTCAACGTTCAACGTTCATCCCGTACCCCTCTCGACTACACCCTGCTGCTCCTCGCCCTCATGGTCCTCGTCAGCCTGTGGGCCACCTACGACATCGCCTTCAGCCTGCCCAAGATCGCCGGGATGGTCTACGGGCTGGGGGTGTTCTCCGCCGTGGCCGCCGCTGCCGGGAGCTCCCCGCGCTGGTTCGGCGGACTGCTGGCGGTCTTTCTGGCCCTGGGGAGCGGCGTGGCCGCGCTGGGGCTGATCGGCTCGCGGTGGACGGCCAAGTTCCCGCTGCTGGCCGCGCTTACCGCCCGCCTGCCGGCCGCCCTGCGCGGGCTGCCCGGCGCCGAGTCCGGCTTTCAACCCAACGAAGTGGCTGGCGTGCTGCTGTGGGTGGCCCCGCTTGCCCTGACTCTGACCGTCTACTCTGGATTCCGGATGTTGGGTTCTGGATTGCGGAAGCGGCCGTCACGTTCCATCGCGAAGCATCCCCGTGGGACGCTCGCGCGGATTCTGGCCGGCGTGGGGACTGCCCTCGCGGCGGTGCTCATCACCGGCGTGTTGATCCTCACGCAGTCGCGCGGTGGGCTGATCGGCTTTGGCCTGGCGCTGCTGGTCATGACCTTTGTGGCCGGCTTCCGCGCCCGCTGGCTGTGGGCGGTATTGGCCCTTGCGATTGCCGGCATCGTCGGCGCGTTCTTCTACGTCGGCCCGGCCAGGGTGATGGAGCTGGCGACGGGCGCCGGACTGGCTACCGAGCAAACCTTCTCGGAGACCAACCTCGCCGGGCGGGTGGAAGTCTGGTCACGCGCCATTTACGGCTTGCAGGATTTCCCCTTTACCGGCATGGGCATGAACACCTTCCGCAAGGTGGTCAACGTGCTGTATCCGCTGTTCACCATCTCCCCGGACAGCGACATTGCCCACGCCCATAACGAGTTCCTGCAGGCCGGCCTCGACCTCGGCCTGCCTGGCCTGATCGCCTTCCTCGCCCTCTACCTCGGCGCCTTCTGGATGCTGTACCGCGTTGCACGTTCCACGTTCAACGTTCCCCCCTCCGGGGACTTCGCAACGTTCAACGTTCCCCCCTCCGGGGACTTCGCAACGTTCAACGTTCCCCCCTCCGGGGACTTCGCAACGTTCAACGCTCAACGCGCAGCAGCGTTGGGTCTCGGCGGCGGCCTCTTCGCCCACCTGGTCTACGGCCTGACCGACGCCGTGGCCCTCGGCGCCCGCCCGGGCTTCGTGTTCTGGATGCTGCTCGGGCTAATCGCCGGCCTGCACCGGCAAGTCGCAATCCCAACACCTGACGGCCCCTCCTTGCCGGCGATGTATAATGCCGCCTCGTCCACACAGCCCCCGGCCACTCCCCCGACTCGATGACCGATCCCCTCCCCGCGGCCGCCTCGACGCCCGACCCACGCTCACTGGCCGACGAACTCAAACGCATCCTCGAGGCCTCCGGCGACCCTCACCTGCTGGACGGGCATCCGTGGGCGGCCGGGCTGCTGGTGCGCCAGGCGGTGGCCGACGACCCCGCCCTCGAGCGGCAGAGCCAGGGCGGACACCTGCTGGCTGCCCTGGTTGGCCTGTTCCGCGAAATGCAGCCGGCTGCCCCGCCCCGCCGCGGCAAGCGCCTGGACACCGCGTGGAGCCAGTTTGGCTTGCTGGCAGCCATGTACTTCGCCCCGGTCGCGTGCGGGACGCCCCGGCCCACTTCCCTGCGCGACGCCTGGGGCCGGATTGATTCTGCCATCGCGCTGTTTGTCTTTGGCCGGCCACAGGCCGAAGTGCCGCCGGCCGTGCTGGCCCCCTACCGCCTGACCGCGGCCGAACCGGAGCCGGCCCCGGCCAGCACCCTCAGCGATTGGCACGTGCGCGGGCTGGAGCGCCTGGCCGGGCTGCTGCAGCGCCGCGAGCGCCGCCTCAGCCAGCAGTTCGGCCAGTCTTCTCCCATTCTGGACGGCACAGACGCTCCCGGAGCCGCTGCGGCCGGCGGGATGCCTGCCTCCTCGCAGCGCCGGGGACCCCGCCTCTCGCCCCGCCTGCGGGCTGCCCTGGCCGGGCTGCTGGTGTTGGCGCTGCTCGGCGCGGGCTGGAAGGCCTGGCGCCTGCTGAGCCTGGCGCGCGCCCTGCGCGCTGAGCTGGCACAGGTGCAGGCCCTGGCCGGGGACGAACCCGACATGGAGGCCCTCGCCGGCGCCGGCCCGCTGCTGTCTGCCGCCCGCCGTGACGTGGCCGCCCTGCGTCGCGAGGCCGGCCCCTTTCTGTGGATGGGGCGCGGCCTGGCCTGGCTGCCGGTGTACGGTCCCGATCTGGCCGCCGCTGCGCCGCTGCTGGACCTCGCCGGCGGGCTGACGGTGGCCGCCGACGAGGCCTATCAGGCCGGCTGGCCCATCCTGCAGGCCGCTCGCAGCGCCAATCCCCGCCTATCCCTACCGGAGTTGCTGGATCGCCTGGCCCAGGCCGCCCCGCGCTTTGAGATCGCGCGCCAGGCGGCCGAGGCCGCCGCCGCCGCGCGCGCGCGCATCCCCGCCGAACGCCTCTCTCCACGCGTGCGCACGCTGCTGGCCGGCAAAATAGACCCCTACTTGCCGCTCTTACAGGATGGGCTGGCGGCCGTGGCTATCCTGCCTCGTCTGGCCGGGGCCGCCGGCCCGCAGACCTATCTGCTGCTGCTGCAAAACGAAGACGAGTTGCGCGCCAGCGGCGGCTTTCTCACCGCCGTGGGCACAATCACGGTGGAGGGCGGTCGCGTGGTGGATTTCAGCGTCGAAGACTCGTACGCCGTGGACGACCTGAGCAAGCCCTTCCCGCCCGCGCCGTGGCAGCTTGACCAGTACATGGCTGCCCACGTGATGCTGCTGCGCGACTCCAACTGGTCGCCCGATTTTCCCACCGTCGCGCTCTGGACCCGCTACCTGTACACCTATTCTCGCGGGGGCGCCCTGCAGGGGGCGGTGGCCCTCGATCAGACTGCCATTCGCCTGTTGCTGGAGGGCATCGGTCCGGTGCAGGTGGAGGACATCCCCGAGCCGGTCACTGCTCAGAATGTGATTGCGCTGGTGCGCCAGGCCAAAGACCCCTTTCTGTGCGGCGGGCTGGACCTGGCGAAGCGCGCCCGGTGCAAAGTGTTTCTCAAGCCCCTGGCGCAGGCCATGCTGGCCAGGGTGCAGGCCGACCCCGGCGCGAGCGCCCTCGGCCTGGCGCGCACCATGCTCCAGGGCCTTGAGCAACGCCACATCCTGCTGCAGGTGGACGAGCCGGCTGCCGCGGCCCTGCTGGCCGAACGCGGCCGGGATGGCGCGCTGCGCCCCGGCCCGGGCGACTTCCTGATGGCCGTGGATAGCAACCTGGGCTTCAACAAAGCAAACGCCGCCGTGCAGGTCGCCCTGAGCTATCAAGTGGACCTGAGCGACCTGGCCGCCCCGGCTGCCGCCCTGACGGTCACCCACACCAACCCCCCGGCGCCCCCGCCCCCGGCCGGGACCCCGCTCTGCAAGCCCGGGCCGGATTACGGCTCAGGCGACTACGCAGAGCTGATCGCGCGCTGCTACTGGGACTATCTGCGGCTGTACCTTCCGGCCGGCGCGCAGTTGACCGGCGCCGACCTGCAGGCCGTCCCCGGTGAGTGGATGCTGCTCGGCCAGCCGGTCCCCGCCCGCGTGGACGAGTTGGGCAAGGATATCTACGCCGAAAAGGTGGCCGGCATTCGCGAATACGGCGCCCTGCTGGTCGTGCCTCCCGGCCAGACGCGGGAGACCGGCTTCCGCCTCGCGCTACCGGCGACGGCCCTGGCGCGCGCGGCCGACGGCGCGCTCACCTATAGCCTGCGAGTGCAGAAGCAGCCCGGCACCGGGGCCACGCCGTTCCACCTGGAGGTTCGCCTGCCGCCCGGCGCTCGCGTGGTGGGGGCCGCGCTGCGCGGCCAGCCCGCCGGCCAGGCGCAGGGCGAGCGCTTCTACCTCGACCTCACCCTCGCCACCGACGCCGAAATCCACCTCACCTTCTACCTTCCCTGACACCCGACACCTGACACCCGACACCCGACACCCGACACCCGACACCTGACACCCGACACCCGACACCCGACACCCGACACCCGACACCCGACACCCAACACCCGACACCCGACACCCGACACCCAACACCCGACACCTCCCCCAACTCGGACAAAACCCGGCCAGAAAACCTCACCGGCGAGGCGCCGAGCCGAGTATAATACGCGCAATCTTGTGGGGGGCCTGCGTTGTGCTCAGCCCGACCCTCACCCAGCCAACCATCGGGAGGATAAACTATGAACAAAACACTTCGTCTCCTGGCTGCCGGCGTGCTGGTGCTGACGCTGGCGCTGCTCAGCGTGGGTGCCAATGCCTGGGCCAGCCCGGCCCAGCAGGGCACCGTTCCCCCCCCCCCGCCGCCGACCATCGTGGGCGCCGGTGGGGGCACGGTGACCACGGCCACCGGCACGGTTGCCGTCCCGGCTGCTGCCATCCCGTCGGGCGGCCAGGCCGCAGTCACCAGTTCGGACGCTCTGGGCTGTGAAGCGGTGACTGGCCCTGCGCCGCAGGGCCAGCAGTTTCTCAGCGACTGTATCCCCATCACCGTCACCAACGCCAACGGGGCGCACGTTCTGTTCCTGAGCGGCTCGGTCCGGCCCTGCTTCGTGATCCCGCCGGGGACAAGCCGCAGCCTGGTGCGGCGCTGGTACAGCGCCGCCGAACTGCAGGCACTGGGGCGGGTGACCTTCACCGGCCAGTGGGTAGCATACCCCTCGTTCACCACCGGAGGGATGCGCTGCGCCACCGGCACCCGCATTGACGGCACCTTTGCCCTGTTCGGCAGTTAGCGCCGTACACCGGCTGCCACACACAGATCAACAACATGGGGCGGAGCGCTGCTTCTCCGCCCCATGTTGCTTATGACCGCCCTTTCGTTGCGCGGGCCAGGCCGCCCGCAGCGGAGAGTTCCCTCTCAGCGTCAGCGATGCCCACCG
>CAYZNA010000279.1:1035-5363 GCA_964478665.1 uncultured Anaerolineales bacterium | reverse complement strand
AGAGCAGACGCCGGTAGTCGGCCTCCGGACCGAGCACCGGGGAGGCGCTGTCCGGAGGCGGGGCCGGGGGCAGGGTCGGGATGGGGAAGGACAGCCGGCCGGGAGGCGGTTGAGCGGGTGCGGGCCGGGCTGCGGCGCCCGCCGCCGCGGTCGCGGCCTCGTCCGCGGGGAACTCGTTCTGCAGCGCCCACTCCAGCAGCAGGGCGGCCACGTGAACGCAGGCCCGGCCGCCCGGCGTGCCGCAGCTACAGCTCACCACAAACCGGTTGTTCCTGGCAGTGACGAGCACGTTGAAAGGTTTTTGCCCGGCGACCACGACGCCCGACATCTCGACCGGCCCGGCGACGAGGTCGCTCACTGCGTCATCGTCCAGCAGATCGTCGGCGGCGTCCAACACGGTTTCGGGGAACAGCGTCCGAATTCGCTCTTCGGTGAGATTGCTGAAGTCAGCGGCCATCGGGTCAGAGCTGCACGGGTCCGGGCAGCGCTGGCACACCTGTCCCGGTGTCCTTCGGGAGGGGATGCTCGGTGAACGAGGCGGCCACTGCCGCGGGCTGGAAGCCGGCCACTTCGTGCTCGTAGAGGATGTTGTAGCGGTAGCCTTGCTCGGTGAGGAATAACTGCCGGTTGGCGGCGAAATCTTGATCGCGGGTATCGCGGGTGACGATGGTGTAGAAGTGGGCCAGCAGCCCGTTGCGCTTGGGCCGCAGGATGCGCCCCAGCCGCTGGGCTTCCTCCTGTCGCGAGCCGAAGGTGCCCGAGACTTGCACGGCCACGTTGGCATCCGGCAGGTCAACGGCGAAGTTGGCAACTTTGGACACCACCAGCAGGCTGATCTCGCCGCGGCGGAACTGGTCGAACAGCCGCTCGCGCTCCACGACCGGGGTCTTGCCGGTGATGAGTGGGGCGCCGTAGCGCTCGGCGATGGCCTCCAGCTGGCGGATGTACATGCCAATCACCAGCACGTTGTCATCGCGGTGCTTGCGCAGAATCTGGTCCAGCGGGCGGTATTTGACCGCGTTCTCGGCGGCGAAGCGATATTTCTCCTCGTCCGGGGTGAGGGCGTAAGACATGCGGTCATCGTCGCTGAGTTGCACGCGCACTTCGTGGCATTCGGCCTCGGCAATCCAGCCCTGGCGCTCCAGCACCTTCCACGGGATGTCGTGCTTCTTGGGGCCGATCAGCGAGAAGACGTCGGTCTGGCGGTTGTCTTCGCGCACCAGGGTGGCGGTCAGGCCCAGGCGGCGGCGGGCTTGCAGCTCGGCGGTGATGCGGAAGACCGGGGCCGGCAACAGGTGCACTTCATCGTAGATGATCAGGCCCCAGTCACCTTGATTGAACAGGGAGAAGTGCGGGAAGCCGGCTTCGCGCCGCTTGCGGTAGGTGATGATCTGGTAGGTGGCGATGGTGACCGGCCGGACCTGCTTTTCCAGCCCGGTGTACTCGCCGATCTGATCCGCGGTGAGGGTGGTCTTGTCCAGCAGTTCGTGGATCCACTGGCGGGCGGCCACGGTGGAGGGGGAGAGAATCAGGGTATGGGTCTGCAGGGCAGCCATCACGCCCATGCCGACCATGGTCTTGCCCGCGCCGCAGGGCAACACAATCACGCCGCTGCCACCCTGCAAGCCGCCGGCAGCGTGGAACACCGACACCGAGTCAAGTTGATAGGGGCGCAAGTTAAAGGGCTGGCCGCTGAGGGCCGGGTCGCGCAGGGCAAAGTCTAGCCTGGCGCCCTCGGTGTAGCCGGCGAGGTCCTCCGCCGGATAGCCGAAGCCCACCAGCGCCTGCTTGAGGTGGCCGCGGCTGCCGATATCTGCCTGCAAGGTGCCGGCGTTGGGGCGGCCGGTGAACAGCGGGCCAAGCGACTTGTGGCGCGAGATTTCGGCAATCAGCGCGTGGTCGTCGGAGCTGAGCAGCAGTTGGCCGTCCTGCTTATGCAGTTTGAGGCGGCCGTAGCGCGAGACGATCTCGGCGATGTCAACCTGCACGTTGCCGGGCAGGTCATATTTGGAGTATCGTTCCAGCGCCGCGAGGATCTCGGCGGCGTCCATGCCGGCCGCGGCGGCGTTCCAGAGTGAGAGCGGGGTGATGCGATAGGTGTGCAGGTACTCCGGGCTTTTTTCCAGTTCGGCAAAGCGCGCCAGCGCGTCGCGCGCTTCGGCGTACAGGTCGTTCTGCACCTCGAGCAAGACGGTTTTATCGGATTGGACGACGAGGGGGTTGGAGGGGTTGAAAGCCATGCGTTAACCGAAGCTGATTCCCTGCGCCAGTGGCAGGTCACGCAACCAATGAAGATTCCTGAGCAGGTACTGCGCCGACATGAAGAAAGCGAGGGAAACTAACACGAGAAGGATATGCGGCATTATAAGCCGGGGTGAAGGGTTTTATCAAGCGGTTGGGCAGGGCGGTGCGCAGGGGGAGGGGGAGCACGAGGGGTTACTTTCGCTCCCGGCGGCCAAGCACGCAGAGCAGGCCGTACAGGCTTTCTACAGCGATGTTGTGTTCCTCCCAGAACGCTTTTGCCTGGGGAGTGTGAAACGCCTGAAAATCGTTGGACAGAACGATGTCCGGGCGGGCAATCACCGCGGAGGCAAAAATCGGAGCATCTTCCGGGTCGGCAGTGAAAGGTAGAACCGCAGCAATCTCCGCCGGAGTCGGCCAGCGAGTCGGCTTGCGCGTAAAGCGCGCCAGGAATTGGGCGGTCGGGAAACGAACGTTGCGGAAGTCTCAGTCAATGACTTCTTCCAATTCGTCTATTACCACCCGGCTGAGCACAAGGTCAAACGCCCCGGCCCGGTACAGTTGCAGCGCTTCGCCGGCCAGCGTCAGTTTTCCCTCCCGATCCACCGGAAACAGGGCAGTCGCCAGCAGAGTCCCGGTATCGGGGAAAACGCGCAGTTGGCGCACGGCGTCTCGGATTTTGCAGTCTGCGCGGCTGTTTCCGCCTGCACGGCCGCCTCATAGCGTTCTTTCCAGATCCGCTTTCGGACGTCGCGCACGTGCGCCATCAGTTCTTCCTCGCTCAGTTCGCTGGCCTGCGCCGTCGGAGCCAGCAGCACGCCTAATTCTCGCAGCGGGAACCGTTCCGTTTCTCCCCTCTTCCGCAAGACGTAGGACTCCAGCACTCTGGTCACCAATTGATTGAGAGATACGTGTTCCTGAGTCGCAGCCTGAAAAGCCTGTTCGTGAAGTTCCGGAGAAACTCGAATTGTGATACGCCTGATATCCATGGCATTGCCTCCTGGCCCTGATGGCAGCATTGTAGCAGCACAGCCCATTCCGGTCAAACAGACCCGGCGCTGCCCGGTTCCATAATCTCGACCTGTTCTTCTGGCGCGGCGACGGCATTGCCCGCCACAACCTGCCGGGCCGCCCGGCCTTCGATCCACCCATCGGGCTGGCGTTTGTGTCCGGGGTGCTGATTTGCCTGCGGCGCTTTCGCCGCAGCCCGGCGGCAGCCTTCTGCCTGATCTGGGTGGGCGTGATGCTGCTGCCCACGCTTCTCGCGGAGGACACTCCGCATTTCCTGCGCGCGGTCGGCGTGTGGCCCGCGCTGGCCTTCCTGCCCGCCCTCGGGCTGGAGGCCGGAACCGACTGGCTGGCCCGCCGCGCCCCGCGTTTCGCCCTTCCCGCGCTCACCCTGATTCTGGCGGCCAGCCTCGGCCTGACCGTTCGCGACTACTTTGTTCGGACGGTTTGCCAGCCGAGTTCGGCGAACAGCGCGAGCGCAGCCTGTTCGAGGGCGTCTTCGGAGTCGGGGTGGGGCATGGGTTATTTCTCCCAGACAATTTGAGATAAGGGAAATGTAGTAGACTCCCGGCCCAATACAGCAAGGAGGCAGAAATGGCCCGGGAGTGGCGTGAGAACAATCGAGAGAAAGTCCTGGAAGCATTTCAGAAGGGGGAGTACGAAGCGCTCCTGACCTCCAGGGAAGGGGCGCTGGATGCGCTGGCGCACCTGGCGTGGGAACTGGAAGTGCTGGAGGCGGTGAACCTGATCGAAGTGGAGCGCGAGCGTGCCGGGATACCGGACGAGTTGTTGCTGCGAACGCTGGCAGTGATGCCCTTTATAGAAGCACTGAGTTTGAGTGCGGCTGCAAACACGTTGTTCGAAGATGCCGCGGTGCTGTTGCAGTTGGGATATACGGCGGTGCAGGTGCGGGAGGGGTTCAACCAGCGCCGCGGGAAGCGGTATGAAGAAAAGTCGGAACAATCCCGGCCCTATCATCCCGATGTTTTGCGGGGGGAACTGCAACGGATCAAGGTGGAGAGCCTGGATGCCTATCGGCGGCACTGTATCGGGGTACTGTACCGGCGCGGGCTGATCCG
>CAYZNA010000279.1:0-1025 GCA_964478665.1 uncultured Anaerolineales bacterium | reverse complement strand
CGCGGCAAGCTGTATGCGGTGGATGGCAGTGGGATCGGGCCGGCTATGCGGGTGGTCGGGTTGATCTGCCTGCAGAAGGATGGGCCGCTGTGGGTCAACTGGCGCCTGCGAACGGGGAACGAGTCGGAGAAAGGCCAAGAAGGGGCAGTGGTACTGGCAATGGTGGATGAAGTACGGGCACTGGCCGGGGAAGATGCCATCGAATGGCTGTTGATGGACGCGCTGTATGCCGATGGCCCCCTGCTGGCGAACCTGAAATACGGTCGGCAGATCGAGGTGCTGGTGCGCCTGCCCGAGGAGCGCCGCATGTATGGGCAGTTGATGGGCCTGGTGCGAGTCTATCCCGCAACCTGGCAGGAGCACCAGGAGGTGCGTTATCTGTCTGGCCACAAGCAAACCCGCAAGATGCGGGTGGCGAAGGTGGATGACCTGAACGATGGGGAAGGCTTGGTCGAAGCAGCCCGGAACTTCGAGGTGAAAACGCCGGTCTTGAGCGGCTTCGCCATCCAGGGTTGCCCGGTTGACCGGCCAGAGGAAAAGGAAGAGTGGGCCCTGGTCGCTACAGCGTCCTTCAATACTGCCTGGCAGGCTTACACCTTCTGGCGCAATCGCTGGACCATGGAAAACAGCGGCTGCCGGGAACTCAAGGTAGGCTGGCATCTGGAAGAAGCCCTGTGGACTTTCCACAATATCGTCGTCGCCGCTGCGCGACTGACTTTCACCATGCTGGCCTACAATGTGGCTCAGATCGCTAAATCTAAGAGCGTGTTTGGAAATTGATTCAGGGCAACTGAAACCGCTGCAATTGACGGCAAAACCAACCCCTGTCGGTCCAAAACCAATGGGCGCAGGCCGAAACCAATGGGCACAGGCCGATTTCGCTGTGCATAGACGCGGTTTCTAACCGCCGACGGGAATTTCCAAACACCCTCTAAATTGGACTTTTGACAAAAAGTGAGAACTGCCTCAAACTAGTACAGCACGGCGTAAATCCTTCGGTGGTTTCATGCGGCTGAATTCGAGAG
>CAYZNA010000278.1:0-5368 GCA_964478665.1 uncultured Anaerolineales bacterium | reverse complement strand
GGGGGGGGGGGGGGGGGGGGGGGGGGGGGGGGGGGGGGGGGGGGGGGGGGGAAGGCGGGCATGTGGATGCCCGCCCTACGACCGGGCCTCTTGCCGGGTGGCCTCGCGTTCCATTTCCTCGATGGCGCGGGCCACCTGCTCGATGGCCACCTTTTGCTTGCGGTACAGATCGGCCTCGGAGACGGCCAGGCGCATTGCCACGTGGCGCACTTTTTCCCCTTCGAGAAACTTGAGTTCAAGGATATTGTACAACACCCACTCGGCAGTGAAGCGGCGCTCGCCCTCCGGGCGGATGTGCTCGATGGCCTGGCGCAGGATGTCGCGCAGGGCGTTGACCGCGTTGCCGTCGTGCTGGCGCAGGGCGCGCTCTACCACCTTCAGCCGCATGAGGGGGTTGTTGGTCAGCCGCGGCCCGCCCCAGTAGTGGGTGAGCGCGTCCCTCACCCCCCGGGCAAGGTCCACATCCGGGGGCAGACCGTTCTGGGCAGTGAGGGCCGCCGCGCCGGAGTAGCGGGCAGCCGCACGCAGGCGCTGAATCTGGTCAATGGAAGGAATCAGGTTGTCCAGCGCCCCGAACACCTCGCGCTGCAGGCGCCGGTCTTCCAGCGCGGCGACGATGCGCTCGGTCAGCAGGCGCAGCACCTCTTCTTCCTCCGGGCTGAAATCCGGGGCGGCGGCCGGCGCCCGCAGGCCGAGCAGCCCGATGGCCTCCGCCGGGCCGGCCTCGCGCTGCCCGTCCGGGCTGAGCCGGCCGGGCCGGGGGCGAAGCGGCAATAGCCGGTAATCGCCCCACAGAAACAGGCCGGAATTCTGCTGTTGCGTGGGCCGCTCCTCCGGGTTGGGCAGGGGCGGCAGTTCCGCCTGGCGTTGCCCGGAATCGTCCAGCCCGACTGCCACTTCCAGTTCCAGGCCGTTCTCACCCACTGCCGCCACGAAGGCGGAGGAGATGCGCAATTGATCGCAAATGGCGGCCAGCACAGACTCGAAGAACTGTTGCAGATCGCTGCGGGTGAGCAGGCGGCTCGCCACCTGTTGCAGGCGCTGCACGTCGGCGCGGTCTTCCCCGTAGAACAGCCGCCCCTCTAGTGGCACCCGCACCAATGTGATGAAGAACTGGAGCAGCAGCAGCGTGCCAACCATGAAAAAGGGCACCGCCCGCGCATCGTGCACGCCGATCCAGCCGCCGTAGCGCCCCACCAGCAGGGTCATCATCAGCACGGTGGAGGCCACCACCGGCCCGCGCAGCAACCACTGGAACAGGCGGCTGCGCACCACGCGGTCCGGCTGGGTGACCCCGAAAAAGGCCACGATGTAGGCCATGGCGGTCAGCAGCACGGCCACCAGCAGGTTGATGACAATGGAAGCCGTCCAGAAGCCCAACGGGGGCGGCGCCACGTTGCCGGCCAGCAGCCAATACGGGAAGGAGCCGAGGGCGGGCGCCACTCCGGCCAGCAGTAAGTACCCCATCCGCCGGCGGGTGGTGGAGGTGATGCAGCGGCGATAGGCCCGCCAGACGAACGAGGCTGCCAGGGCGCAGGTGCCGGCGAAGTACACGGCAAAGGTCCAGAACAGCGGCCCCGGTAGCAGATGAGGCGCGGCGGCCAGCGTTTCCGCCACCGGCCCGTGCACCAGCAGATCGCTGAAGGCAGCCGCCAGCATGAAAAGCGTACTGACCAGATAGAACAGGCGAATGCCGGCCCGGCGCCGCCCGCGGGAGGGCCGGCCGGTAGTCGCCAGCAAGGCATCTGCCAGGTGCAAGTACGAGACCGGGATGTAGGCAATGCCCACCCACTGAAAACGCAGCCACGTGTCGGCCCCGAGGGCGGTGGCGCTGGTGCCCGCGGCGAGGTCGCCAAGATACACCAGCGTGACGTAGACCAGCATGGCACTGAAGGTGCGGGCCACGCGGTCGCGCAGGTTGAAGGTAAGCGAATACAGCAGCAGGGAGGCGGAAGTGATGAGAATGCCAGCCGCGAGGATTTCGTTGGTTGTCGCCAACACCTGGATCAGTAGGTCGAACATCATAACAACCGGCCCGCGCACCGCAGCGCGTCCGGCATTCCGGTTCAGCGCAGATTCAGCCCGAAGAAGAGCGCCACATCCATGTTGGCATAGTACCGGTCGTTGTAGCCGCAGAACGAAAAGCCGTGCTTGTGGCAAAAACGGATGGCCGGGTAGTTCTTGCTCTGCGTCTCGACGATCAGGCGCCGCAGGCGGTTTTCGCGCGCCCAGTGGCGGGCAGCCACCATCAGCGCGCCGCCCAGTCCCTGATGGCGATGGCGGCGCTCGACCGCAAAATCGGCAATCAAGCCAATATCGGGCAGCGGGCCGGAGGCAAGATTGAGATAGCCGCGCGGCATCCCGCCCAGCTCGGCGACCAGAAAACAGGTGCGCTGCGCCCATATCCCATCGAACAATCCTTCCTGGGCGCGTGGGAAGAGCACCCGCACCGGGCGCGGCAGCCGCACCTCCCGAAAGGAGACGGAGACCTCGTTCTGCGTCTCGCGGGTTTCCATTTGCCAGACGTAGTCCGTGCTGTAGCCGTGATCAAGGCCGGCCAGAACGGGCAAATCCGATGAGAGAGCGGGGCGAACGATTATCTCAGGCACAGGTCAAAACACAGGTAGGCTCAAGCGTTCACGAATCTGGCCGGGGAAATCCGGCTTACCGCAGGATACCCGGCCCCGTGCGGCCGGACATCGCGGCGGCGTGCCGGGCTTCGCTCCAGCGCCGGTCTTACGGGCTCTGCCCCACCGGCAACACCTGCACCACGCGCACACAGGGGGGTGGGGAGTTGCCGGCGGTGTCGCTGACCACCAATCGGAAGGCATACTGGCCGGGCGCAAAGGCGGCGGTCTCCCATGTGCCCAGCGACCCATCGCGGACGGCTGTGGTTCCGGCCGCGACCGTTTGCCAGCGCCCCTCGGTAGTCGGCCCGGCCACCTCGAACTTGTAAAGGACAAAGTTGGCGATGGCCGCCGTGCCGCGCACTTCCATGCTGCCACTGATCTGTGCGCCGTTGGCAGGAGAAGTCAGCGTGGCATCGGGGTTGTCGCAGCCGGAAGGATCCACCTGCTGCTCCAGCGGGATGACCGGCCCGCTGCCGCCGGCCAGGGGGACCTGCAGGGTAGCGTCTGGCGCCGGCCCGACCGGTTTCACCGGGGTGGGGAGTGTGGCCCTCTCCAGGTTGACGGGCAGGGCCGGGACCACGAAGGTGACCACCACAAACACCCCGAGCAGGCTGGCAATCACCACCACCAGCATGCCGGCCACCCGGGCGTATTGCCCGCGGACCTGCTCGCGTTCCAATCCAAAGAGCGTCTGAGAAAGCTGGCGGCGCGCCATGATGACCCGAAGCAGGTAATACAGCCCCAATAGCGCGAGGGCAGCGTAAATCCAGACCTCGTAGGCAACAATGAATCGAACGACTGTCTCCATTCACACTCAGGCCAGTCGGGCAGCGTCTGGCAGGCGGCGCAGCACGCCACGCAGCAAGGCCGTCAGGCGGGGCACGATTTGCCGCCCGGCTTCCAGCACCTCTTCGTGCGTGGTCACAGAAGTGCCGTCCAGGTTGGCCTTGTTGCTAATGCCAGACAGGCCCAGCACACGCATGCCCATGTGGCGGGCGGCGGTGGCCTCCGGCACGGTGCTCATCCCCACGGCGTCGGCGCCGGCCACGCGCAGAAAACGCAGGTCGGCCGGGGATTCGAAGGATGGCCCGACCAGGCAAACGTACACACCCTGATACAGGGGGATGCCCTCGGCAGCGGCTACTTCTACTGCCAGCGCCCGCAGGGCGCGATCGTAAGGCTGACTCATATCCGGGAAGCGGGGGCCAAAGCGCTGGTCGTTGGGTCCGCGTAGCGGGCTGAGGCCGCCCATGCCAATCAGGTTGAGGTGGTCGGTGAGCAACATCAGAGTGCCGGGCAAGTACTCCGGGTTGACCGCGCCGGCGGCGTTGGTCAGGATCAGGGTGTCCACCCCCAGCAAGTGCATCACCCGCACCGGCAGGGCGATTTGCTGCATGCTGTACCCTTCATAGTAGTGAACGCGGCCCTGCAGCACAATGACCGGCCGGCCGTCCAGCGCGCCGATCAATAGCCGCCCGGAGTGCCCCGCCACGGTGGAGGCCGGCCAGTGCGGGATGGTCTCCACCGGGATCACCAGCGGGTCTTCTACCGCATCGGCCAGCGGC
Organism: uncultured Anaerolineales bacterium; assembly: GCA_964478665.1. GTDB lineage: Bacteria > Chloroflexota > Anaerolineae > Anaerolineales > CAYZNA01 > CAYZNA01. The sequence goes on along the minus strand of CAYZNA010000278.1, from coordinate 1,173 downwards.
CCCAGCCCGGAGCCGAGCACCAGGCCGACAGTCGGGCGGCGGCGGCCGATTCTCTCGCGCACGACCTGCGCGGCTTCGGCAATTTGCTCGTAGGAAAGGATCGAGTTGAAGGTAGACGTCATAAGCCGGGTTCAGGATTCGCTTTGATCCACCACAGGGCGGGCGTAGGCCCGGGTGGTCGCCAGGAAGTATAGCATCCCCCTGTTGCATCTCCTAATGCCGGGGCTTATGCCATTAAGTTCGCTCGTTCTTCGGGGGACAGACGGAATCCGGCCGCCTGCAGGTTGTCGGCCAGTTGCTCCACCGTCTTCGGGCCGACGATGGGGCTGGTGATAACCGGATCGGACAGCAGCCACGCCAGCGCCACGGCCGAGATGGATTTGCCGTGTTCGCGACCCAGCGCCTGCAGCCGGTCGAGCAGCGCCCAGTTCTGCTCGGTGAAGTAGCCGGGGATGCGCTGGCTCTTCTCGCCGCGCGAGCCGGGCGGGGCCGCCTGCCCCCGGCGGTATTTGCCGGTCAGGAAGCCGCCCGCCAGCGGGCTGTAGGGAATCACGCCGAGGCCGTAGGCGCGACAGACGTCGGCCAGTTCGCGCTCGAATTCCTCGCGGTGCACGAGGCTGTAGTGCGGCTGGAGGGAATCGAAGCGGGCCAGATGGCGCGCGTCGGAGGTCCACAGGGCTTCCATCAGCCGCCACGCCGGGTAGTTGGAGCAGCCCAGGTAGCGCACCTTGCCCTGCCGCACGAGGTCGGTGAGCGCGTTCAGCGTTTCTTCGATGGGCGTGGATTCGTCCGGCCAGTGGGTCTGGTACAGGTCAATATAGTCGGTCTGCAGGCGGCGCAGCGAGGCCTCGGCGGCCTCCATGATGTGGCGGCGGGAGAGGCCCTCGTCGTTGGGGCCGGGACCCATGCGCCCGCGCACTTTGGTGGCGATGACCAGTTGGTCGCGCGGGATGCCGCGCTGCCTGATCCAGTTGCCGAGGTAGGTTTCGGCCACGCCGCCGGGGTTGCCCGGCGCCCAGTTGGAGTAGATGTCGGCGGTGTCGAAGAAGTTGATGCCGGCCTCGAACGCCACCGACATCACCGCCGACGAGGTCGGCTCGTCCGCCGTCCAGCCGAACTGCAAGGTCCCCAGACACAGTTCAGACACCTGTATCCCGGTCCGTCCCAGCCACC